>JALUBF010000014.1 GCA_027045015.1 Sulfurovum sp. | reverse complement strand
ATAGATTATCTATTAAAAAACAGATAATGAACTACTCTCTACTTGCCCTTGCATGTGGTGATAGTTATGGTAGCTATTTTGAAGAGATGGGTCTTCAAGGTATTACATTTGATATAGATAAATTACCAAATATCTCTATAGAAAAAAACATTACAGATGATACAAAAATGGCTAGAATACTTCTAAATCACTATCTCAAGTATCACACAATAAAACTTTCTACTCTTTTTTTAGAGTATCGATATTGGGCAAAAACTGATGGCGATAATGATGGTATAGGTATCCATACAAAAAAAGTTTTAGTTGCTAATAGCAGAGATAAAGATTCACAAGGTAATGGTGCTTTGATGAGAAATATCCCATTTGGGATTGAACTTATAAAAGATGGATATAGCTTCGAGGATGCACTATCTCTTATGAATAAAGAATCAGCTATAACTCATGAAAATGAGACAATCTTTATGGCAAATAGATTAGCTCTTGACTTAGCTATAAATGGCATAAAAGTTATAGATAAATCTTCGTATAGAGAGTTCATAGCAAAACTCCACTATGGATATACTGCCTGGGTAATTCATAGTTTGTATATCGTTATAGAGGCACTAAGAAAAGATTTAAGTTTTATAGATGGATTTAAATATATCGTTTCACTTGGTGGTGATACAGACACAAACTGTGCTATTTATGGTGCTATAAAAGGGCATCAAGAAAATATAAGAGAGAGTTTAGATCTGTTTGATTTTTTAACTCCAAATGTATTAATTTAAGGTAAAAAAATATGATAGAGAGTAAAATAAATTTTCATCCAAATTTTTTGGAATTATTTAGTAAAGATGAACTAGAAGATATAGTTGAAAATGCTATAAGTGTTTCCAAAGATTGTATAGTAATTATAACAAAAGATTATTTTTTTGAATTGAGTGCAGATGTAGGAGATGGTTTAAATATTTATTGCGATGACAATACTTGCAACAAAGATCAAAAATTAACAAAAGATGAATTTATGAAGCTTTATAAAAAGAGCATTTTAATGAAATGCCAAGATATTAATATAGATGAATAAGATAGAGAGGAGTAAGCATTGTCATACAATCTAAAAGATAAGTTAGTAGTAGCGATAAGTTCAAGAGCTTTATTTAACTTAGAAACTGAAAATAGAATTTTTGAAGAGAAAGGCTTAGATGCTTACTACAAATATCAGCTGGAAAATGAAAATAGTCCACTTGAAAAGGGTACAGGATATAGACTTGTAAAAAACCTCTTAAAAATCAATAAACATTTTAGCAAAGATGAAAAGCAGGTAGAAGTTATCATCTTGTCCAAAAATAATGCAGCAATAAGCCTGAGAATTACAAACGCTATCAATGAGCATAAATTAGATATACAAAGGTCTGCATGGACAAGTGGTAACGATACATCACATTATCTTAAAGCCTTTAAGGTAGATCTATTTTTAAGTGCTGATGATAATGATGTCATCCATTCTATTCAAAATGGTGTAGCAGCAGCAAAGATACTTCCATCGAGTCAAGATGTACATAACTCACTGGGTAATCAAGTTCGCATAGCATTTGATGGAGATGCAGTTTTATTTAGTGAAGCTTCGGAACTTGTTTATAAAAAGCATGGATTAGAAGCATTTATAAAGAATGAACGAGAAAATAGAGACAACCCTTTAGAGAAGGGTGTATTTGCTAAACTTCTTTTAACAATCGCAAATATTCAAAATAAATTTCAAGATAAAGAGTCACCTATCCGTACTGCTTTAGTAACAGCAAGGTCAGCACCAACACATGAAAGAGTTATAAAAACTCTAAATATATGGGGTGTAAGAATTGATGAAGCATTCTTCTTAGGTGGTGGCGAGAAGTATGAAGTTCTTGAAGCTTTTGGTGCAGATATATTTTTTGATGATCAAGATACTCATTTAGATTTGGCATCTTCTGTTGTTCCTAGTGCTAAAGTTATTCATAAAAAAAGCTATACTTCAAT
>JALUBF010000013.1:6934-36632 GCA_027045015.1 Sulfurovum sp. | reverse complement strand
GAAACTTTTCTTGTTTCATTTGGCTGGTGTGTTTCACCTGCAACTAAAGATGTAGAACCGAGAATTGCTGCTGAAGCAGCAACAGAAGTTTTAAAAAAATCTCTTCTCTTCATATAGTATCCTTATAAAGTTATTTAAGATAATATATTAACACTTTATATTTTAATCAAAGTTTAAAACATAAAATTTATTTATAATTAAATTATATTTAAAAGATAGAATTTAATTTATAAAATAATGGAGTATAAGCTATAAAGTAGTAAAATATTTTAAAATACTTTGTCTAAATAAATAAGTGTTATAAATAAATTTTAAAAGAGAGCAAATGTCAAATACAAAATTAATCTCAACTTCAGCTTTAGCTAAAAAACTTTCTATGAATAAATATAAACTTGATGAACTTTTATTGGCAGCTAAATACATTGTAAAAACTGATAATGGATTTCAATTAACTGATTTAGGCATTAAAAATAGTGGTAAGATAGAGCAACATGTAAAATTTGGAAAGTATATTGTTTGGGATGAAAATATAAAAATTCCAAATAAACTTATTACTCAAGGAAAAGAGTTTTTTTCTGCAACACGAATTGGAACAAGATATAATTTATCTTCAACTAAAATAAATATGATTTTATCAGAAATGGGTTTTATTAAAAGATATTTAAATGGTTGGACAATTACTAGTTTAGGTACTATAAATGGTGGTATTGAAAAAGAACATACAAAAAATGGAACACCATATGTAGAATGGGATGAATCAATCTTTAAAAATAGTACTTTTTTATCTATCATAAAAGATGTTAAAGGTGAAGTAGAAAAAGAGATAGATAAATCTTATGGTTCTAATTTTAGAGAAAATTTTCCAGCAAAACATAGGTCAACAGATGGTCATATGGTACGAAGTAAAGCAGAAATACTTATAGATAATTGGTTATATATGGCAGAGCTTGTACATGCTTATGAGAGAAGATTACCAATTGAAGAAGAAGTTTATTGTGATTTTTATATTCCAATAGGAAAAATATATATAGAGTTTTGGGGCTTAGAAAATGATCCAAAATATGCAAAAAGAAAAAAGATTAAAAGAGATATTTATAAAAAATATAATTTTAAACTTATTGAATTAACAGATGATGAAGTATTTAATCTTGATGATATTTTACCTCAAATGTTATTGAGATATGGGGTACAAACATACTAAAATATATAATATTTCCATAATAGAATTTGAGAATATTTACTAAGATTTTATATGTAAATTTATTATTTTAAGAAAAATATCATAATATTTTAGCTATAATCTTCTTCCCTATTTACTATAGGTTTGTAGGAAACTGCGTGAAGAATCTTTGATTAATTACGCACCGATTACTCAAGGGTTGGATATATAAAACATCGTATATCCACGCAAAGAAAGGTAGAAATACCTAGGTGCATGAACATAAAGTTCACAATAATTTCAAGCGACTAGTCGCGTGAGCCACCTGCTGAAGGTGACATAGCGTCAGCGTAGTGTGTGGGGCTTTACTCCATACGCGTAACAATTAAAAGGACAGCCACATGAAGGTTAGACCATCAGTAAAGAAAATGTGTGATGATTGTAAAATCATTAAACGCAAGGGTATCGTACGCGTGATTTGTAAAAATCCAAAACATAAACAAAGACAAGGATAAACATGGCTCGTATTGCAGGGGTTGATTTACCACAGAAAAAAAGAATGGAGTATGCACTTACTTACATTTTTGGTATTGGTTTAAAAACATCAAGAGATATTCTTGATAGAACAGGTATTGACTATAACATTAGAGTTCATGCACTTACAGATGCACAAGCGGCACTTATCCGTAATGACATTCAAGAAAATGTAATGGTTGAGGGAGATCTTAGAAAAAAAGTAACTTTGGATATCAAAGCACTTATGGATTTAGGTTCTTATAGAGGTCTTAGACATAGAAGAGGTTTACCTTGTCGTGGACAAAAAACAAAGACAAATGCGCGTACTCGTAAGGGTAAACGTAAAACTGTCGGCGCAGCATAAGGAGTTCTTGAATGGCTAAGAAAAAAGCAAAAAAAAGTATTGCTAAAGGTGTTGTTTATATAGCAGCAACTTTTAACAATACTGTAATTACAGTAACTGATGAAATGGGAAATGTTATCGCATGGAGTTCAGCAGGTTCATTAGGATTTAAAGGTTCTAAAAAATCAACTCCATTTGCAGCTACAGAAGCTGTACAAGATGCTATGACTAAAGCTATGGAAAATGGTATTAAAGAAGTTGGGATTAAAGTTCAAGGTCCTGGTTCTGGTAGAGATACTGCTGTTAAAGCTATTGGTGCAACAGAAGGAATTAGAGTAACTTTCTTAAAAGATATTACTCCACTTCCTCACAATGGTTGTAGACCACCGAAAAAACGTAGAGTGTAAGGATAATAAATGGCAAGATATAGAGGTCCAGTAGAGAGACTAGAAAGAAGACTTGGCGTTGATTTAGGATTGAAAGGTGAGCGTAGACTTGCTGGTAAATCTGCATTGGAAAAAAGACCATATGCTCCAGGGCAACATGGTCAAAGAAGAACAAAGATATCTGAATATGGTCTTCAACTTCAAGAGAAACAAAAAGCTAAATTTATGTATGGAGTTTCTGAAAAACAATTTAGAGCACTTTACAAAGAAGCAAATGCACAAGATGGTAATACAGGGGCAATCCTTATTCAACTTCTTGAGCAAAGACTTGATAATGTAGTTTATAGAATGGGTTTTGCTACAACTAGAGCATCTGCTAGACAATTTGTAAATCATGGTCATGTACTTGTAGATGGTAAAAGAGTTGATATCCCATCATTTAGAGTAAAAGCAGGTCAAAAAATTGAAATTAGAGAGAAGTCTAAAGCTAATCCTCAAATTTTAAGAGCAATCGAGTTGACTAACCAAACTGGTATGGTTGAATGGGTTGATATGGATAAAGAGAAACTTTTTGGATTATTTACAAGAGTTCCTGAAAGAGCAGAAATCTCAATCCCAGTTGAAGAGCGTCTAATCGTCGAGCTTTACTCTAAATAATACATAAGTAAAGGCTATTAATGAGAAAAATTAAAGTTGCACCATTTATGCCAACAGAGGTAGCAGTGAATGAAACAGGTACAAATCGTGCTGAAATCATTGCTTATCCTTTTGAGAGTGGTTATGCTGTTACACTCGCACACCCATTAAGAAGACTTATATTAGGATCTTCTATCGGGTATGCACCAATTTCTGTAAAGATTGAAGGTGCTGCACATGAGTTTGATAATATTAGAGGTATGCATGAAGATGTTGCTGTATTTATTATTAATCTTAAAAATATTCGTTTTAAAATTAAAGACGAGAGTGATAGAGTAGAACTTAAATATAGTTTTTCTGGACATAAAGAAGTTACAGCACAAGATCTTAATACTGATCAAATTGAGGTAGTAAATGGAGATTTACCATTAGCTACATTGAATGAAGATGCAGAGTTAAACTTTACAGTAGTTATCTCTAAAGGTATTGGTTATGTAGCAAGTGAAGATCTTAGAGATGATGTTTCTACAGATAGTATTGCACTAGATGCCTTTTTTACTCCTGTAAGAAAAGCAAACTATAAGATTGAACCAGTACTTGTTGAAGATAATCCTAACTTTGAAAAGATTATTTTTGATGTTGAAACTGATGGTCAAATTGGTCCTGTTGATGCATTTACAAATGCATTGGAAGTGATGAATAAACAACTTTCTGTTTTTAGTACAGTACTTGATTTAGATATTAATGTAGCTCCAGTGAAGAAAAGTAATGATGAGAGTGAATTTAAACCTTTTATGCAAACTGTAGATAGTCTTGGACTTAGTGCAAGATCATTTAACTCTTTAGATAGAGCAGGTATTAAAGTTTTAGGTGAATTAGTACTAATGAGTGAGAATGAGATTAAAAATATTAAAAATCTTGGTAAAAAATCTTTAGATGAGATTAATGAATGTCTTGTGGAACATGGATTTGGTTCAGATTTTGAATTAGCAGATGTTACAAGAGTAAATCTTGTAAAGAAAATTGAGCAACTTAAAGCATAAGCTTTATAGTTAGTTTTTAGTGAGAGAAATTCAAAAGGGAGTTTACTTCTTTTGAATTGCTACTTTTAATAATAAAAAAGGAAAATTATGAGACATAAGCATGGTTATCGTAAATTAAATAGAACGTCTTCTCATAGAGCAGCACTTCTTAAAAACCTTTCTATTGCATTGACAAAAGAGGGTAAAATTGAGACTACATTGCCAAAAGCTAAAGAGCTTAGATCTTACTATGAAAAGCTTATTACAAAAGCTTCTTCAGGTGATTTTAATGCACATAGAGCTATTTTTGCAATGTTACAACATAAAGAGTGTACAAACACAATTGTAAATGAAATCGCTCCAAAATACGCTGATAGAAATGGTGGATATACTCGTATCATCAAAACACGTATGAGAAAAGGTGATGCAGCACCTATGGTAATTATCGAATTAGTATAATTGTACTGTATATAGTATCTTAAGGCTCTTGCCTTGAGTACTTTCCTCTTTTAAAAAAATCAAATTTTACCATTGACAAAGATATATTTTTAGTGTATAACACGTTAATTATAATTATATATAAAATAAGGAGATATTATGATTCCATTTACAGATGAAGAGTTACAGCCAGCAGTTGAAGGTGTTATAGAAAAAGTAAAGCCTTCTATTAAATTAGATGGTGGTGATATAAAATTAATCGCCATAAAAGATGGTGTTGTTTATGTTCAACTTCAAGGTGCTTGTGTGGGTTGTGGTAGTGCTGGTACAACTATTAAATTTGGAGTAGAGAGACAGATGAAAACACTTATTCACCCAGAGATTAGAGTGATGAGTGTTCCTCATGGTTGGGAAGATAAATTAGATCAGTTAGGATAGTTATGGCTAAAATAAATCATAAGTTACTATTGGAACGTGCTGAAAGAGAGTTTTTAGAAGGAGACTATAGTGATGCACTTAGAAATTATGGTTTAGTTCTTAATGATTATCCATCTTTAGATGAAGCAAAGATAGGTGTTTTTCTAAGTGATTTTGCAACAGAGAATGAAGATGAAGCACAGGCTTTATTTGATTATTATCAGATAATAAAAGATAAAGAAAAAGATGCTGTTGATACTATAGATAGTATGATAAACAATTTAACTATATCTAAAAAAGAGATTCAAAAGTTATTGGTAGATTCACTAAAAGAGAAAGTTGAGTATAGTGATGGCATACGCTATAGTGACTTTTTAACTCTTATTGAGAGTAGAGGAAGTTTTAAAAAGGCATTTGAAGATATTATGTTCTCTACTAAAGTTATTATATCTAACAAAGATGAGTTTATAGATTTTGTGCAACAGCTTAAAAATGAAGGTTTTGATGAGATGGCATTACAATATTTAGATGCATCTACAAATCGTTTTGGCAATGATCAAGATATTCTTGCCTTATATAATGTAGTAAGTAGTAGATAAATTGAAAATAGATTTTATAAAAGATACTTATATAAGTATAACAGATGATACAAGTAAATTAGATAGTACAACACTATTTTTAAAGACAGTACAAAATAGTAGCTATTTTGATAAATTAGATATAAAACCAGAGTATATAACTCCTTCAGAGCTTATAGAGTTTTGGAAATTAGAAGATATGAGAGTAGTTGGAGTAACTGGGACTAATGGGAAAACAACAGTAACAGCAGCTATATACTCTTTTTTACTTGATTTAGATGAAAAACCAGCACTTCAAGGTACTCGTGGATTATTTGCAAATGAAAAGCGTATAGAAGAGAAGAGTATGACTACTCCTTCTATCTTGGAAACGATATATAATATGAAGCAGACTTCAGAGTTGGGGTGTAATTATTTTATTATGGAAGTAAGCTCTCATGCTATAGAGCAACAACGTATTGAGGGGATAAAGTTTGCATTAAAAGTACACACTAATGTAACTTCTGATCATTTGGATTATCATGGAACAGTAGAGGAGTATAGACGTGTTAAGAGCCTATTTTTTGATGATGATACTCCTAAATTATTAAATAAAGATGATATTAAACATATTACCTATAATCCAATAGGGGCTCAAAGTTATGGTATAGATGAACCTGCTACATTTAAAGTACAGGCATTTTCACTTTTAAATGGTATAACAGCTGGTATAAAACATCTACAAAAAGAGGCTACTTTTCAATCTCCTATGGTTGGATTGTTTAATCTATCTAATCTTATGGCAGCAGTAGGTTCTGTTGAGATGTTAACCAAGAGACCACTAGATGAGATATGTGATGTAGTAGAGTACTTCGCAGGTGTTGCTGGACGTATGGAAGTAGTAAGCCAAAATCCTCTTGTGATTGTAGATTTTGCACATACAGATGATGGAATATATGCAGTTTTAGAGTCTATGAAAGATAGAGATATATCTGTAGTTTTTGGTGCTGGTGGAAATCGTGATAAACAAAAACGTCCTCGTATGGGTGCAGTTGCTGGAAGATATGCAAATAAAATCTATGTAACTTCAGATAATCCACGAGATGAAGTACCAGAACAGATACTTGAAGATATTTTGATAGGATTAAGAGGTAAAGAGAATGTTACAGCTTGTCCAGATAGACGTTTGGCTATAAAAATGGCACTTGAGAAACTTCAAGAGAATGAAGTTCTACTTATTCTTGGTAAAGGAGATGAAGATTACCAAGAGATAAAGGGAGTAAAATACCACTTTGATGATAGAGAAGTGGTTAGAGAGTTATTGAATATTCAATAACTTTTTAGACTTTCTTAAAGATAAAATATGTCAATAAAAATACTACTACTTGAAGATGATAAACTCTTTAATGAGACTCTACAAGACTTCTTGGAAGAGGAGGGGTTTGTTGTCGATTCCGTATTTGACCCATACTCTGCTCTTGATTTGACTTATGAGAGGAACTATGAGCTATATCTTTTTGATGTAAATCTGCCTTATGAGAGTGGTTTTGAGCTACTTGATAAGTTACGTAGCAGTGGAGATATGACTCCTGCTATATTTTTAACATCACGAGATGATAAAGAGTCTTTAAAAGATGGCTTTTCTAGTGGTGCAGATGATTATATGAAAAAACCTATAGATTTAGATGAGCTTCTTTGTCGTATCTATGCACTTTTACGCAGACAAATAAGAGAAGAAAAAGTAGCTATAGGTGAGTATATGTTAGATATAGTAGCTAAAAAAATATATCTTGGTAGTAATGAGATAGATATAAGTTTAAAGGCAGTTGAGCTTTTGATGATACTTATGGAGTCTAAGGGTAAAGTAGTAAGTATAGAGAGTATAAAAGATAGACTTTGGTCAGTTAGTCAGAGTGCAAGTGATGGCTCTTTGAGGGTTTATGTTACTCATCTAAAGAGATATTTTCCAAGACATATCTCCAATGTAAGAGGAGTAGGATATAGATGGGACGAATAAAAAGAGAGACTCTTTTAGGAACACTAGGTTACTTTAGTAGTGTTGCTATACTTTTAAGTCTTCTCTTTTGGCATCTAAATAGTGAAGGCTTTAGTGAGTCTAATTTTATGGTAGCTTCATTTTTTGTACTACTTTTAGCTGGAGGCTGGGGGTACATCATATCGACTCATCTCTTAGCTCCAAAATTGCAACAAGATGCCAATCTTTCACACCTTAGTTCTGAGATACTGCATGAATTAAATATACCTCTTTCTACCATAAAAGCCAATACAACATTACTTAAAAAACGTATATCAGATGAAAAATCTCTAAAACGCTTAGAGAGGATAGATAGTTCATCTTTAAGGCTTGAAAGACTCTATAAAGAGCTAGTATATAGTATAAAAAAAGAGATACACCCTATTGAGAAAGAGAGATTTTCACTCTATGATGTACTTCTTGAACGTATAGATACATTTAGAAGTTTTGAACGTCATAATTTTATTTTAGATGGTGAAGATGTAGTGATATATGCAGATAAAATAGGGTTTGAGAAGATGATAGATAACATCTTAATGAATGCTATGAAGTATTCAGAAAAAAATAGTACCATCTCTGTATCTACTCATAACAATACTCTAATCATCAAAGATAACGGCATAGGAATGGATGAGACCCAGTTGTTGCGTATATATGAGAGGTACTATCAAGGAGATACTAAAAGAGATGGTGATGGTATAGGATTGGCTTTGGTAAAATCTTATTGCGATAGTGAAGAGATAGATATAAAAATAGACTCTAAAAAAGGGGTGGGAACAGAAGTATCTTTGAGGTTTAAAGTGAACTTTGTTTCTGTCTCCAATCAAATATAGATATTAGTATATATAGTATTTATCTCTATTAACTTTATCTGCTATTTTAATGGTTATACTCCATATTTCCCTCTAAATCCTCTCCTAAATCGAAGATTATAGAAAAGGATTTTGGATTATATTTATTCAATATTTTCTATATCTTTTTTATCCATAGCAAGAGCATCACCAAAACCTAAAGCATCTTTGACTTTAGCTTCTATCTCATCTTTAAGTTCAGGATTTTCTTTGATAGTAATCTTTGCATTCTCTTTACCTTGTCCCAATTTTGTAGCTCCATAACTAAACCAAGCCCCAGACTTATCAACAATATCCATCTTAATACCATAGTCTATAAGCTCACCAATATATGAGATACCCTCACCAAACATAATGTCAAATTCAGCTTGTCTAAATGGAGGTGCAACTTTATTTTTAACCACTTTTACTTTTACACGGTTACCTATTTGAGCCTCTCCTTGTTTAAGGGTAGCTATACGTCTTACATCTATACGAACAGAACAGTAGAATTTCAAAGCATTTCCACCAGTTGTTGTCTCAGGAGAACCATACCCCATAGTACCAATCTTCATACGAATCTGGTTAATAAATATTACTGTGGTATTGGTTTTATGAAGAACGGCTGTAAGTTTACGTAGAGCTTGAGACATAAGTCTTGCTTGAAGTCCTACGTGAGTATCTCCCATATCTCCCTCTATCTCAGCTTTAGGAGTAAGGGCAGCTACAGAATCCACAACTATAAGATCTACTGCACCAGAACGTGCCAATGTCTCAAGTACATCAAGAGCTTGTTCTCCAAAATCTGGTTGAGATATTAAAAGATTATCGGTATCAACACCTAAATTTTTAGCATATACTACATCTAAAGCATGTTCGGCATCTATAAATGCACATACCATATCTTTTTTTTGTCCAGAAGCTATAGTTTGTAGTGCCAAAGTTGTTTTACCAGAAGATTCAGGACCATATATCTCTATAATACGCCCTTGAGGTATACCACCAATACCTAGAGCCATATCTAACCCTAGAGAACCAGTAGAGATAGACTCAATAGGCTCAAAAGCCTTATCACCTAGTCTCATAAGAGTACCTTTACCAAAAGTTTTATCTATCTGTTTAATAGCCATATCTAGTGCTTTTTGTTTGTTTGCATCCATTGCCATAGTTATATCCTTAACCTTTATATTGAAGTAATTTTATCTAAATAAAGTAGTGTTTCTTTAGTCATAATGATAGTTTAATACAATTTAAAAAAAAGATATTAAAATATTGCAAATTGACATATTTCTATAAGTTAAAATTTTTTGATTATAAGATTATTATGTTACTATCTTTTTGATATAATTAGATAATATATAAGGTAAAAAATTATAAATAAATCAATAGAATTGATAAAATATGGGTAAAAATATGAAATTAACATTAAGACAGATGCAGATATTTTTGAATGTTGTATCATCTGGGAATCTTACAAATGTAGCAAAAAATATGAATATAAGTCAATCGGCAGTATCTATGTCCATAAAAGAGTTAGAAAATATATTGGGTCGTCCTTTATTTGATAGAATCAATAAAAAACTTATATTAAATGAGCTTGGTCGTGCTTTTCATAAAGAGATTTTACCTATCTTTAAAAAATTGGTAGATATAGAGTATGAGTTTAAAAATTCTGAGCATAAAGGGATTATAAGAGTAGGGGCTAGTACAACTATAGTTGATTATCTTATGCCCTCAATTATATGTACTTATATGCGTTCATATCCTGATGTAAAGATTACTCTTAAAGAGGGAAATACACAAGAGATTGCCAAGATGATAAAAGATGGTAGTTTAGATATTGGATTTGTTGAAGGATTTGTATCGGGTTCAGAGATTATCAAAGAGAAGATAGGGTCTGATGAATTATTGGTAGTAACAGCAGATAAAAAGATGAGTAAAAAATGTGAGATATCTGACATAGCCGATAAAAGATGGGTACTAAGAGAAGAAGGTTCAGGTACTAGAGAGGTCTTCTTGGACTATATTAAAGAGAGAGTAGATGATATAAATATCTTTCTTGAACTTGGGCATACTGAGTCTATCAAAAGTATATTGATGAACAGAGAGTGTTTAACTTGTATATCTAAAATATCTGTTACATCAGAACTTAATGAAGGAAAACTTTTTAAAGTAGATGTGAAAGATTTTGAGTGTCAAAGAGACTTTTTAATGATACATCATAAAGATAAATATCACTCTGCACTTTTTACAAAATTTCTTTTCTTTTCAAGAGAGATTATGTCTGATATGATAGATGGTATCAAATGTTCATTATTCCTCGATAAATCTTAGTGCTTTTTTGTACTCTGTTTGATAGTTTAGATTCATAAAGGGTTGCTTTGTATCAAACTTAACTTTATAGGTATTGGCTAAGTTAAGTAACTCTTGCATCTTATGATTAGATTTTGCATACTGTTGTTTTAATATAGGTAGTATAGTCTTTCTATATCTTCCACATAGTGGCTCTAATCCATTAGGACTTTTTGCCACAATGGCATCATACTCTTTTATATCGGTTTGCATTATCTTAGATATAATCTCTTCATCTACAAATGGGGCATCTACACTAAGTACAAATACCTCTTCTATATGAAGTGTTTCAAAGATAGAGAGTAACCCTACAAGAGGTGATGACTCTTCATATATATCTTCTATAAGCTCTACATCAAAATCAAATTTATCCTCTTTGGTTGAGATATAGACATTTTTAAAGAGATGGGTCAATTTATCATACTGAAAAGAGGAAAGAGTGCTAAAACTACCAAAAGGAAGTAGAGCTTTATCTTCACCCATACGTGAACTTTTACCTCCAGCAAAGATAACAGCTAAATTGTATTTTTTCATATATTTTCTTTTTTTAATTTAATATCTTTAAAATTCTAAAGATTATAAATATAATTTAAAATATTACCTTTAAATTTTAACTCTCCAGTTGCTGCACTATTTACTTCATCAATAGCTGTTGATCCTATAATCCCCAAATGGTATTCATTATTCATAAAATATTGATATCCTCCATAATCGTGTCTAGGATTATCAAATAGTGTCATTGGTGAAAAACCAAAGAGACCATTCTTTTGTAATGTAGGTCGTAATTCAGATAATCTTTTATATACAAATTCAGCTTTATCTTGCCAACCATTATAATTAACTTCTTGATCCTCTATTTTATTATCTCTGTTTTTATCATTCCATGTTGCTGTAGCAATACTCATATATGGTATATAGATAGGTTTATGGTATTTATTATTTAAGAATTTAGAAAAATTTGAAATTCTTTTAGCCATAAAATTAATACCTATATTTTCATCTGTAAATTTTCTAGGATTAGGATTATTCCAACCTCCAGGATTTGCATAATCTCTTGAAAATTGACCTATCATTTCACTAAATGAGATAAAATCTAGTTTATTCATCAAATCATTGTATATAATTTCTGGTTTAGCCCATGCATTTTTATCTCCTAAAGAACAATTAGCATATCCACATTTATTAGAAGTATCAGTAACTTCTCTTCTTCCTGTATCCATCATAGTTAAAGAGACGAGTATATTGGGATTTTTAGTTTTGATAGTGTCAATCGCATTCGAAATAATAGTAGCAAATTTATGTTGTGTTGATTTATTTTTTAATACAACTTTTTTATTGAACTCAGGTTCCATCAAAATAATTTTTGTACCATTTAAATCACTTAAAAAATTAGCTACTTTTAGAGTATCTTTTTTATAAGCTTTTTGTTTCGTACTATTTGGCATACCTGATGATAGTTGATCTCCAAAATACCAATAAGATATAACAGGAATATGTCCTGCATCCATTAACTTTTGAATTGCACTTTTATCATACCAAGAATTTTTCCAACCTTTTACAAACCAAAGTGTAAAAAATTTACTTTTTTTCAATTGTTCTTGAAGCTCTAGAAAATCTCCTCCATTAAAATCTTTAATTTTAGAATAATATGTATTATCTTCAATATCATCATTTAAAACTAAATCTTTTACAGAAACCCAAATTATTTTACCCTTTGTTGTTGACATAAAAGGAAAAGAACTTGATCCCCCAAAACCAACATTAAACTCTTTAAAAAGAGTATTTATTGTTTTGGTTTTCATACCTACAGTTTTTGTCTTAGTTGTCTTTGTCTTAGTTGTTTTAGTTGTCTGGGTTTTAGTTGTCTTTATTTTTGTTTTTGGTGTATGAGTTTTTATTTTAATATTAGATATTTCTTTAGCACAATATCCAAACTCAACACTTTTATGTGCTTGAACTATATTATTCCACCCAACACCATTGGCTAAAACTTTCAAGTTTGTTTTATCTTGTTTGTAGTTAGCATTCCATAATGTTGTCACTATACCTTTAGCTACAAATTCTATATTCCAATCAATAGGATGTGTTGTTGTATTTAAAACCTTAACTTGACTACAAGAACCTCCATTCCATGAATTTCTCATAGTTTGTATTATTTTTAGATCTCCTTTTTGTGGAGATAAGGCTTTATGAGTAACTCTTTTAGCACAATATCCAAACTTTATTTCTTTATTTGGTTTTATATACGCATTCCAATTAACCCCTGATGCTCTTATGGTCAAATCATCGCTATCTTGCATATATTTTGCATTCCAAATAGTTGTTATTGAACCTTTTGGATTAAAAGAAACTTCCCACTTTTCTTTAACATCTCCTCTATTGGAGACATAAACATTAGCACAAAATCCACTACCCCAATCTTTTGTTTTTTGAATTTGAACATCTAAATCTTTAGCCATCAATTCTGAAAATCCAAATAAGAGTAATAATATTCCCAAACTTAATTTAATTAATGTCATTGTATACCTTTCTTTTTTATTTTGTTATTTAAACAATAAAATATTATACTAGAAAAAAACTATTTTAGATAGCTGTTTCTTTTTTGATGAATAGCAAGAATTAAAAAGGCAGAGATGGCTACGATAGATTCTATGAGAAATAGGTTCTCTCCATATATCTTACCAGCTAGTATAGCTCCTACTGAACCACCTAAACCAAACTCTATGCCAAGCATAAATTGTTGTGCTAACTTCTTTTGAGTATATAATGAAAATACATAAGTAATAGCTGCTGTGTGGTATAGAGCAAAAGATATAGCGTGAAGTGACTGACTAATGAAAGTTATGGTTATTGAATATGGATATAAATATAGCATTAACCATCTAAGTGCTGTAACAATTGTAGCAAATTGTAAGATATATAGAAGATCTCTTTTTAGTAGTCCACCTTGAAAATAGAGCATAAATATCTCACACAATACTCCAAAACTCCACATCCAAGATGTCATCTCCAAAGATATACCATGGTCTGTTTCATAGATGGTAAAGAAGTTGTAAAATCCTCCAAAACTAACTTGTAGTAGAAAGACAGATAACCAAAAAGCCCAATATTTACCAAGTGAAAAAGTAGCATCATCTTTAGACAAAGAGTGAGGAATATTGTCATATTTTGTTATAACAAATCCAAAAAGAAGTGTAAAAAGAGCCATAGCCGATAGATAGTAAAGAGCCTCCTTTGGATAGCTCAATATCTTTCCAAGCCAAAGAGCAATAGCCATAAAACCAAGTGAACCCCATAGTCTGACTTTTCCATACTTATGCTTCGATAGTCTTGCTAGAGCTATAGTCTCAACATAAGGCAAAGAGATACCCATAGATGCACCAAAGAGCAAATTGGCTATTAGATAAAACCAAAAACTATCAACTGTTTGCATAAATATAAGTGTTCCTAAAAGTGTAAATATAAGAGAGACTCTATATACTTTAGGTGTGAGTGATAGGTAGTGTCTAAATATAAATGGCAATAAAAAACGCATAAATGGAGCAGCAGAATATATGATACCAACATCTACAGTAGAGTAGTTTAACCCTAGTAGAGTTTTTGGCATAAATATAACATATACTCCAACAAGAGCAAAGTAAAAAAAGTAGTATGCCCCTAAAAAGGGAGATAAAAATCTACTATTTTGCTTCATTATCTGGTACTACAGCCGTAGCTGATAGTAGGTCATGCAGTGTTTGATTATCTTTTCTAAAAAACATCATAACCCAACCAAAGATAGTAAGTAATGACAATATAGAAGTAAGATTTCTAAATACAATAGAAAAAAGAGATGGCTTTTGTTTGGTATATTTGTCTATAACTTTAAGATTTTGAGAACGTAATCCAGGAGTTCTTCCTTTATCTTTTAGCATAAAAATAGTTTGTATAATAAAATAAGCCACAAGTGCGTATGACCACGCTTCAAGTTTGTGTTCTCCTGCATTTTTTAAATTATCAAAAATTATATATATAATAAAATAGAATATAGGCATAAATATCATAAAGCTATCTGTAAGAAAAGCCTTTATTTTTATCTTTGAAGAGGCGTAAGGTATCGTATCTTTTTTAGATTTTTTCATACCTTTATCTTTTGTTACTTTACCCTGTTTTACATCTCTAAATCTATGTTTTGCCATAATTGTTAAACTCCTTTTGTGTTACTTTAGACCTTTTGTCATAGTGAAGATAGGTAGTAGCATAGCTGAAACTATAACACCAACAACAGCACCTATAAAGAGCATCATAAATGGCTCTAGTAAGCTTAGTAGCAGTTTAAGTCTATCTTCATTCTCTTGTGCATATAGTTCTGATATATTATCTAAAATACTTGCTACTTCACTTGACTCTTCTCCTAGTGCTAAAGATTGCATAAAGTTACGTTTTAACTTTACCCCTTTTGTTAACTGAAGAGAGTTAGATAGTTTATTTCCCTCTTGTACTTTTATGGAAGCTTTATCAAACAGATCTTTTAGTGCATAATTACTAAAAGTAGCTTTAGCTAGATGAACAGCTTGTGCATACGCAACACCTGAGCTTAACATAAGTGAGAGTATATATGAAAATCTTCCCAATTCGTGATTTTGAATAAGTGTTCCTAAAATAGGTGTTTTTAAAAGTATAGTATCTATGATACGATGAAAAAAATCGATCTTAGCATAGGATATTTTAAAAAATAGTATAGATAAAATAAAGCCTACAATAAGAGCTATGTAGTGTGCTGTTAAAAAATCACTAATAGATAAAACAAACTGAGTGATAGGAGGAAGTTTTTGTCCTGTATCAGTAAAAATTTCTGTAATTTGTGGAACTACATATGTTATGAGAAAAGAGGTCATACCTATGGCAACAGTGAAGATAATAGTAGGATATATCATAGCACCTTTTACTTGTTTACGTACTTTATTCTGTGCTGAAAAAAATGTTCCCATATTTATAAGTACTTCAACCATCTTACCACTTTGTCCAGCTACATTTAGACTCTGAAGATAGAACTCTGGTAGATAATATACCTTTTGTGATGTTAAAGCACTAAATAGTGATTTTCCCTCATCTATCATTGTCTTTAATGAGTTTAAAAATGAGAGATATCTCTTCTCCTCTTCATGTTGATTCTCTAGAAGTTTTATAGCTGTTAATATAGTCATACCAGATTTTAGATATGAAGACAACTCTTTTGAGAAAGTAGCAAGAAGTTCCCCCGACATTTGACGTTTAGAGAGTGATTCAAAAGAGAACTCTTTAGTAGTTTTAAGTCCTTCATGGTAGATACCTTGACTCTTTAATTTGCTACTTGCTTCTTCTACAGATGTAGCATTTATAGTGCCTTTTACCCTTTTTCCTGTTTTGTCAAATCCTTTATATTTAAAAAGCATTAATAGCGTATCCTTAGTTCCTTATTGAGAGTATTATAACCTTTTTAGCTGTATTTTGTTATAGTAATATATGAAACGATTTATATTACTATATTTTACTTTTTTAGCACTACTGTTTAGTATATTTTATCTTCACACTTCCATTGTATCAGTAACCATCAATAAATGGCAAACAGATTTAACACTTTTAACTTTAGATATATTTTTGAAACCTCATCAGCTACAAGGTACTGATATATGGATAAATCCTCACTATAAGATAGTCATTACTCAAGCTTGTAATGGTATGATACCTATACTTTTTCTTTTCTCATCTATCTTGGCATACTCATCTTCTATATTTACTAAACTTATCTGGATAACCATAGGGTATATAGTATTTACTATAGTAAATGTAGCTCGTATATTGTTTGTTGTATATATAACTCAAAATGGTAATGGAGAGTTAGATTTTCACTGGTCACACGATTTAGTAGGCAATACACTTTTACTAGCTACAGGCTTAATCCTCTTTATACTCTTTATCAAAAACTCAAGAAAAATTAAAAATCTTTAAGATGAAAATGCCAAAATATAGCTGAGTGTTCCCCTTTTAGCATAATCTCATTTATAATGGCTGTTGGTCCATGCATATTCATAGGAGGTTTTATATCTATCTCTTCAGGGATATTTATATCTCTTTTACTCTTTTTTAATATTTCATGACTATCTAACTTTTTTACTCTAATATCATCTTCTATCAAAGAGTAGGCACTCTTTTTATCTTTGTTGTATTTGAGTACTTTATCTGTAAGATATAAAGAGTCTTCAAAAGCTAATTTATTACGTTCTGATATATATACAATTTGATTACGAGTTGATGAGTGTATCTTTAGTACATAGATAATAGAAAATGAGATAATAATAACAGATATTAAAATCTCTATAATAGTAAATGCTGGTCTAAGAGAATTTTTAGAGTATGACATTAGTAAAAATCTCCACTATCTGATACAAGTTGTGAATTGTTAAGCCAATAATCTTTTGCATCTTCTAAAGAGTTGAACTCTCTTACTTTTCCAAAGAGTGCTGGTAGAAAGTAGATTTTATCTTTTTGTTTTATTATCATTTGAGTAGAACTCCCATTATCATAAAAATCCATCTTAAGAGATATTTTTTTATCATTATATCGTTCATACTCCATCTCAATTAGGTTATTGCTACTATCAATAGTGTATGCTTTAATACCTTTTAAATCTATATTATTATATTTATTAAATTTGCCACCTATATCTTTACGAAGATAACACTCCTTACCATTATCTACACATAAAAGTGTAGTATGCCCATTAAATGATTTAGAGTTGACAATGCTTTTTTTTAGATTGAATGGGGTAATAGCATTGGCTTTTGATCTTGTAAAGTCAATATCACTCAAACCTAAAGCATAAACAAGACTCACAATAACTATAACAATAAGAAGTTCAATAAGCGTAAACCCCTTATGTGTAGTCTTGATAGTAGATTTAAAAATCATCTATTTATCGCATTGACTAAATAGAATATCTTTTCCATTCCCCTCTCCACCCTCTTTTCTATCTCCTGCAAAAGATATAATCTCAACATTATCACCTTTATTAAGATATACAAAAGGAGTCTTCCAAGAGTCTTTTGGTAGTTTCTTTAGATATGGCTTTGCACGATAATTTGGGTATTTATCTGTATCAGGATTGGCTAAAAGTGCTTGAAATCCCTCTTCTGTATCAGGGTAAACACCATTATCTAGTTTAAACATATCAAGTCTTTTTTTAAGATCATGCATTTTTAAACATACTGTATCTCTTTTTGCCTGATCTGCTGAATCCATAAGCCCTGGAGCAACAACAGCTACAAGTCCTCCCAATATAACAATAACGATCAATAACTCTATAAGTGAAAATCCATCTCTTAGTTGTTTCTTATAACTCATCTCTATCCTTTAGTTTGCTTTGGTATAATTTAGATAATTTTACTTTAATAGAGCTTTTAGGTGGATAAAACAATATATACTATAACAACAACACAAAGAAGAGGTTTTGCTCTTATCATAACACTATCTGTTCTATCTGTAGTTATAGCTTTAACTATGGTTTTGCTTAGTTACTTCAATGAAGTAAAAAATGATGCAGACTCTACACAGGCACTCATACAGGCAAATCTTTTTTATAGTGATATTGTTAATGAGATTAAGAAACATAAAGATAGCAAATCCATCTTTAAAGAACTCTATAACAAACCTTTAATTCTTGCTACAAAAGATAGTAAATTTATACTTTCATTAGAGTGTAAACCCATAGCAAATGGAGTAAATATAAATTGGCTTGGATTTGAAAATAACTCAACCTATAGGGTACAGTCTCAAGTTGCACAGTCACTATTTGAATCATTGATACAACGGTACAATTTAAAAAATGGCAATAGATTAAGAGAGATGATACTTCAAGAGATAGTATCAAAAAAAGACTATATAGATAAACCACAAAGTAGGCTTACACAAAAAAATGGTATCATATCTTATAGACAATTTAGGGAAATAATCAGTCGTTATCAGTTTGAAGTAGATGATCTAAAAGTATCAAAAGTTCCTTGGAAAAGATACTTTAGCTTCTACAAAGATACAAAAAAGATAGATGTTAAATATGCCTCATCTGAGTTAATCTCTTTTATATTCAACATTGATGTCTCATTAGTAAAAGAGTGGAAAAATTCATTGGATAAAACATCTTTAAAAACTTTTGTAGATGATAACGGTGGTGATTACAACTCTAAAAAAGTACTTTTTGAAGATAACTCTATTTTAGGGAAATCATTTTGTGAAGTACACTATAGAGTAAATGATGAAGCCTATCATTTTACTTTTAATTACACAGATGGAGAAGCAAAATATTTTGAATTTTATGGGAAACACTAAAGAGCTTATTTTAATATATGACAATATGCAACCTATCTCACCAAAAGATACTATAGATATTATATTAACACCATACTTCTATACTTTAAAAAAAGAGACTCTTCCTGTCAAATATAGCTATCAGGCAAAAAGTATAGCCTCTTCACTATTTGATGGAATTTTGGATAACTTAGATGAATATAGATACTTTGTAAACAAAAATAGAGACAACGAATGGATATTTATAGCTTATAATCCCAATAAAATAAAAGAGTTTTTAGAAGAAAAGGGAATATCTTTAAAATTTGTCTCTAAAGTCTATTTTATAGACCAATGTATAGATAGATTGAGTAAGCCTATCCTTCTTGGAGAGAAAGATGCTCTTGTAAATCTAAATCAAACAGCAGTGATAGTTCCTCAATTTTCATTAAACAAAGATGAAAAATCTATGAAGATAGATAAGAGTTTTACTCTTAAAAGAGGCATATCTTTAGGTGAAACTACATCTTTTATATCTACAACTCAAAGTATGGTTATATCTTTGATATTTACTATATTTGCTACTATTTTTATGATTGAAGGTTTTCGTTATAGCAGTCAAAACATAGAATTGGAGAATAAGATAGAGACTATCTTAGATAGGTATCCATCTTTTGCAAGTAGTTATACAAGAGAGAGTATTGCAAGTAAATATAAGCGTATAGACAAGCAAGAGAGAGAAAAACGCAACATAGTAAAAAAATTATCACAAATGGTATCTAAAGGAGTGATAATAGATCAACTTTTAGTTGATAACCATAAGTTTTCAGCAAAGTTTATCTCTACAAATCAACTTATCATAAAAAAACTTAAAAGAGTTGCTAAAGAAGAGAAGTTTAAAGTAAAAAACAGCTCCAATAGACACACTTTGGAGTTAGAGGGTAAACTATGAATTTAAAGCAATATAAAAATGAGTTAATTGTACTTTTTACTTTTCTCTTAATGATAGGAGCATTTTTTTATAAACAACATAATATTAAAAATGCAACAGATAATTCAAAAAAGACAGAACAATCTTTAGCCAATATAAAAGAGTTAATAGATTTAAAATCAACTTGGTCAGATAAACAAATAACAAAAAAGGTAGATAGACTCAAAAGAGTTGTATCTTCACATAAAGTGACATTTAAAAGAAATGGTAAAAAGGCTACGATATACTTTAAAAATCTACAACCAAAAGAGCTAGATAGAGTAGTCAATAAAATCCTAAATTTAGCAGTAGTCATAAAGCAACTTGAGATTAAAAAATCAGGAACAACATATAGCGTGGAGTTTAAATGCAAATGGTAAAAAAAGTACTCTTATTTTTAGTAGTTATATGGTTTTTTCTCATACTCTTAATGCCTAAGGTGGAGTTTTACTATGCATTAGAAAAAGAGTTAGCTAAGTATGATATAAAACTAAATGAACAGCAGATAGACTCAGGAGCTTTTAGCTTAGATATAAAAGATATAGATATATATGTAAAAGGGGTTGAGGTAGCACACTTAGATAGATTAAGTATATCTACACTTCTTTTTTATACTCATAGTAAATTAGAGAAACTTACCTTTAGTTCATTTCTAAAAGGGCAGGTTCCAGATAATATAGAGAGTATAGATATATATCATAAAATAGTCAATCCTTTAGTGGTATCTATGGACGCAAATGGCTCTTTTGGTGAGGTTAGAGGTAAGTTATCTTTAGCTACTCATAAAGTCAGAGTAAATCTTGTAAAAACAGAAGATATAAGTAGTATAAAATCTTTTCTAAAAAAAGATAAAAAAGGGTGGTACTATGAAAAATCTTTTTAATCCTAAAAATTTAAATAGCATTATAGGTTTACTTATAACTACTCTTGCTATAAAAATATTATGGTTTACTGTAGAGATTTTATGGTTACCTACTACAGATATAAACCAAGAGAGAGTAGTCAACAATAAGGCTCTTTATTATCATATAAAACTTATCTCAGGTAAAGTTGCTCCTAAAAAATCTATACATCACATCGCTAAAAGAGTATCTGAAAATATAAAAGATATTAAGCTATTGGCGATATATAGTGCAAGTGATACTACAGTTGTAACAGTTGAGTATAGAGGTAAAACAAAGGTTCTTCAAAGGGGTGACTCCATTAGAAACTTTACTTTAGAAAATGCTGGTTTAGATTTTGCTATATTTAGTAGAGGTTCTAATGAGTATAAACTTACTTTAGATAAAGGTAAAGATACCAAAGATAGTATTACACTTAGTTCATCTTCAACTAAAAATATAGAAAATAGTAGAGGAGATGTTATTGATGATGGAGACCATAAAGTAGTCAATAGAAATTTAGTAAACTACTACTCTACCAATATAAAAGAGATAGATAAAAATATTGGATTAGATGATTTTAGAAAAAATGGAAGGTTAAATGGTTTTCGTGTCTCATTTGTAAGAAGTGGAACACCTTTTGCAAAACTTGGCTTAAAGCGTGGAGATATAATAAAGTCTATAAATGGAGAGAAGATGAATAGCTATAGTGCTGCTTTAAATATATATAATCATATAAAAAGTATAGATAATCTTACTTTAGTAATAGAAAGAAGAAATAAAGAGATGGAGTTAGAGTATGAAATTGACTAAAATAGTATTGGGTTTATTACTGATATTTTCTATGGGGTTACGTGCTAATGAAGATACAGTAAATTTAAATTTTCGTAATTTATTGGTAAAAGATTTTATAGAGATGGTATCAAAGATTACACATAAAAATATTTTGATAGATGGAAATATAAGAGGAAAAGTTAATTTTGTATCTCAAACACCTATTAAAAAGAGTTCATTACTATCTTTAGCCAACTCCATATTGAGTTCTCAAGGTTTAACGATTATCAATCAAGGTGATTACTATAAGGTAGTTAAGACATCTGATGCTAGTGGTGATGGGTTACCTGTTACTACAAAAATATCTGGTAATACTATGAAGACTGTTATGTTCCCATTACACAACTCAAACGCAGCAGTAATGCGTTCCAAAATCAAGCCACTTCTTCATAGAAATGCAAAAGTTATATCTTTCAGAGAAAATAATGTTTTAGCAGTTACTGCATATCCTAGAACTTTACGCTCTATAGCTAAGATTATAGATGCTGTAGAGAAGCATAGTGCAAAAAAATCTGTCATAGTTAAACTCAAATATGCATCGGTAAAAGATGTATTCTCAAATGCTAAAAATATGGCAAAAAAACTGTTTCCACAAAATATTCAGAGTGAGAAAGTAGATATTCTTAAAGATGAAGCTACAAATTCTATTATATTGGTAGGTAAAAGAAACAATACTCTTCGTATGATTAGATATATAAAACAGCTTGATATAAAAGGAGAGGATCAAGAACAAAAGATGTATGTTCTAAGACTTAAAAACTCCAATGTTGAAGATATGCAAAAGATTTTATCTAAGCTTGTATCACAAATGAACTCTATTGCTTCAAAATCAAGAAAAGGTGGGAAACCTCCTAAAAAAGCGATGGTTGTTGCTGATGTAGAGAGAAATGCACTTATTTTATTGGCAACTGGTGAACAGATTAGAAATATAAAAGAGACTATAAGAAAAATAGATATTCCTAAAGAACAGGTGTATGTAAAAGCTAAAATTGTAGAGATAGATACTAATCTTGCTGAACAAGTTGGATTGGAATATGGGTTAAATGGTGGGGCAATTACAAGTAATGGACTATTTACTCTAGCTAGTAATATGGGTGCATCTGCTTTGCAAATGTCACCATCTCTTTTAGGATTCTTAAATACAAACAATAGTACTACTCAACTTGATAAAAATGGAAATGCTATTACTACAACCAAACCATCTTTTAAGTTTGACTCTACCAATAAAGTATTTGCTCTTGGAGCAAAACTTGATCTGTTACAAAGAAATGGTGCCGCACATCTTTTATCTGAACCATCAGTATTGTGTACAAACAACAAAGAGGCATCTATATATGTTGGTCAGACTATGTCTATCTTGACTCAAGGACAACAATCTACAAGTGGTGCATCAAATATTGTCAATAGTTACTCAAGAGAGGATATAGGGCTTACTTTAGGAGTAAAACCTAGAATATCTAGTAACAATCAAGTAACTTTAGAGATAGAGGTCAAGATAGAGGATTTAGATCCATCATCTGAACAGATAGCTGATCGTCCTACTACAACAAAAAGAACTGTAAAGACAAATGCTATTGTAAAAAATGGTGAGACTATAATATTGGGTGGACTCATTAAAAAAGTTGGAGGTAATAGTGATTCAAAAATACCATTTTTAGGAGATATTCCTATATTGGGAGATATATTATTTACTCACAAATCAGATGTAAAACGTGAACAAAATGTAATTATATATCTAACTCCTTATATAGTTAGAAAAAGTGGTGATTTACAAAAGTTAAAGCAGATGTTATCTGAATTGGAATTAGTACAAAAAAGATATAATAATATTATTGAAAATAAATTAGAATCTAAAAAATCTTCTTTCTTAAAGGGTGGCTCTTCAAGAGCAAGTCATCGGATAAAAAGAGCACCAATAAGTGTTTACAATATAGATGATGAGGATATGTAGTTATGCAATTTCCTACTCTTAAAGATGTAAATCTTGAACCACTTTGGGAAGATGGGATTAACCATAAGTTAGCTCTTAAATACTCTCTTTTATTTAGCGAAATTCATAATCAAAAGATATGTATCGTTGAAGAGGAGAGTATGGTTGATGCTCTTAACTATTTTGCAAAGCTATCTTTAGACTACCCCATAAATATAGTAGATTCAGATAGTTTTATAAGATTGAAAAATAAGTTTTTAGAGATACAAACTGGTTCTGATTTTGAAGAGATGGCAACAACTTCTAATGAACTTATAGAGGTAGAAGAGGATCTACTTGAGTTTATTCAAAACTCTCAAGACCTATTATCTAGTGAAGACTCTGCACCTATCATTAAACTTGTTAACTCTCTATTTTTTCAAGCACTACAAAAGTCTGTAAGTGACATACATATAGAGAATAATGAATCCAAAGGGGTTGTACGTTTTCGTATAGATGGAGCGTTAAAAAAACATCTTGATTTAGATAAAAGTATAGTAGCTCTTGTTGTAAATCGTATAAAAGTTATATCAAATCTTGATATATCTGAAAAGAGAGTCCCACAAGATGGACGTACTCAACTTAGTATATCTGGTAAAAGTATAGATGTGAGGGTATCTATCTTACCTACCTACCATGGAGAGAGAATTGTAATGCGTATATTGTCTCAAAGTGAACATATCCCTACACTTGAGTCACTTGGATTTTCTTCTGATATTACAAAAGAGTTATATAGACTTCTAACTCATGCACATGGTATGATATTGGTAACTGGTCCTACAGGTTCTGGTAAATCAACTACACTTCATGCTTGCATACAACACATAGCAACACCCGATAAAAATATCATCACCGTAGAAGACCCAGTTGAGTACAATGCAAACAATATCTCACAAATTCAAGTCAATACAAAAGTAGGACTTACCTTTGCATCAGGGCTAAGATCTATACTTAGACAAGATCCTGACATCATAATGGTAGGAGAGATTAGAGATTCAGAGACAGCAGATATAGCTTTACGTTCAGCACTTACTGGTCACCTGCTACTATCTACACTTCATACAAATGATGCTACCTCATCTTTGAGTAGATTGATGGATATGGGTATAGAAAATTTTCTTATCTCTTCTACTTTACTTGGTGTACTTGCACAAAGATTGACAAGGAAACTTTGTCATAACTGTAAAGAGGAGACAACACTCTCATCTGTAGTTATAGATGAGCTATCTTTACCCATAGACAATATATACTTTAAAGCAAATGGTTGTAAAGAGTGTGACTTTACAGGATACAGAGGAAGAAAAGCTATAGCAGAACTATTTATAGTAGATGATAATGTTAAAGAGATGATGAAAGATGGACTAAATGACCACCAAGTCCGTGAAGCTATGAAATCTAAAGGAATGATAACAATTTCAAATAGACTAAGAGAGATGCTTATATCAGGAGAGACCAGTTATGAAGAGGCCATTCGTGTTGGTATTATGGATAGATAGATGCAAAAATCTATAATGCCAAATCGTAGAGCTTTTACACTTATTGAAGTACTTATATCCATAGGGCTTTTAGGCATTATAATAGTTGCACTATTCTCTACAGTCTCTATGATGGAGGAGTCAAACTCCCACCTTTTAGAGTATCTACAAAAATCAAAAAAAATTACCAAAGCCACAAAAATACTATACTTGGATATAGCTAGTTCAGATGGAAAACTAAGCATCAAAAAAGATAAATATACAAGATTGTGTATATCCAATACAAAAAATTCACTATATGGACTATCTACAGCAAAGGTATGTTGGGTAGTTTTAAAAGATAAAACTATACTTGCCCGTATAGAAGGCAATAACTACTCATTACCTACTCGTTTTGATGATAGAGTTGAAGTAGACAAGGTTATGCGTGGAGTTGAGCTATTTGATGTTTATCATAAAAAAGATAAAGTTTTAGTAGTTTTGAAACAAAAAGGTAAAAAGGCTATTAGTTTTATGCTTCAAGGCATAAATAAACCTAAAGATAAAAAGAATAAAAAGCGTAAACCAAAATTTAGATAGTAATTTCTCTACAGAAGCATTTTAGATTTTGGTAGAAACCTCGTAAAAGCAATATATATGTAAAAAATTGTGCTATTGTTTGGAGTTGTTAGTAAGGTGTGTTAAATAACACACCTTATATTTAACTCTTACTACCTGGTTTGATGGCTTCAGATTTACCCTCTTTACAAAGAGGACAATCTTCTGGAGCATACATCTCAAATGTAAAATCATCAAGTGCAAAAAGAGGAGTATTTTGTGGTAGGGAACACTCATCTTTTGCTATATCATTTCCATTTACACGTTTACAAAAACCTCTATTGGCAAGTGATGCAAAAGCTACTACTTCTGCACCTAATGCTTCTATGGCTTTAGCAGCTTTTAACGCAGAGCCTCCAGTAGTGATTATATCTTCACAGATAATTACTTTCTCACCTTCAGTTATCTCAAAACCACGGCGAAGTACCATACCACCTTTACCATCTTTTTCTACAAAGATAGAGCGTACATCTAGTGAACGAGCAAGCTCGTAACCAGTCAAAACGCCACCAAGGGCAGGAGAACAGATAGTATCTACTTCTATCCCAGCACTCTTTATCATATCGGCTAAAGCATCAGTAAGTAAAGAGGCTTTTTTAGGATATTCCATAACCTTTGCACTTTGTAAATAACGGCTAGAGTGGTTTCCACTAGCCAATAAAAAATGTCCATCAAGAAGTGCATTGGCATCTTTGTAAACTTGTTCTACATTCATAACTATACCTTAAGGATGTCAGCTTCTTTTACTTTGAAAGCTTCATCTACTTTTGCAACATGTTCATCGGTTAATTTTTGGATTTTATCTTGAGCTTTTTTAGATTCATCTTCACTTATATCTTTATTTTTCTCAAGTTTTTTTATCTTGTCATTACCATCTTTTCTAATATTTCTGATGGCAACTTTTGCATTTTCTACCATACCTTTAGCTTGTTTTACTATCTCTTGTCTCTGATCAGATGTCATTGGTGGGAAAAATAGTTTTATAAAATCACCATCATTATTTGGATTTACACCAATATTTGCCTCTTGAATAGCTTTTTCTATGGTAGGAAGGAGAGTTTTCTCCCATGGTGTAATACTAATAGTTGTAGCATCTGTAGCTATAACATTACCAACTTGTGTAAGTGCAGTCATTGTTCCATAGTAGTCAACTTTAATATTATCTACAATACCAGTTGTTACTTTACCTGTTCTAAGTGTTGCGAAGTCTCTTCTTAGTGCTTCAATACTTTTATCCATATTTTCAGCAGTAGTGTCAAAAATTTCATTTACCATAATTAATCTCCTAGATTGAATAGGCAAATTTTACCCTTTTTTACCTTTTTATGTATTTAGGCTTATGTCAATAAGTATTTGAATATATAGAGAAGGAAAAATCTTCTCTATGGAGTAAACTATTTTGTAGTTGGTGCAGATGGAGCTGAAGGTGCAGTATTTACTGGTTTAGTTGGAGTAGCTGGTATAATAGTATTGTTTTTAGGTACGATATTATCTGTAACTGAAGCACTATTTGATGCTGTATATAGGTAACCTAAAGCAAGTGTGTTTACAATAAAAATAAATGCCAATGTAAATGTAGCTTTTGCAAGAAATCCAGTAGGACCTTTTGCTCCAAATACAGATTCATTACTTCCACTGTATGCACCAAGTCCAATACTTGAACTTTTTTGAAGAAGTACAGAGATGGTAATAAGTATAGCTAGTACAATTTGTACGGTTAAAAGTGTTGATGTCATATTTGCCTCTTTTATGCTTAGTCCCAAACCAATATTTGGGTATAATTTTGGCGATTATACCTAAAAAAGTTTGAAATAGTGATGAAGAGAAATAGTCTATATAAAAAAGGGGTAAATAGGTGTCAAAAGTAGTAGATGAGTTTTCTCGTTTTGCCAATCAATATGAACAATATAATATTATTCAGTCTAAAGTTGTCAATAACTTAGTTTCATTTATATCTAAAATAGATTATAAGAATATTGTAGATTTAGGTTGTGGAAGTGGAGCAGTATATAAGAACTTAAAGCAACAAAATATCATCTACAATAAGTTTATAGCACTAGATAGTTCAGAGGAGATGTTGTCTCTTCATGGAGAAGATACTAAAGTAGAAAAGATTTGTGCTGACTTTAATAAAGTAGATACATATAGAGAGTTAAATATGAAAAAAGAAGATACCATATTTATCTCATCTTCTGCTTTACAGTGGAGTAAAGATTTGGATATGGTTTTTTCAAATATAGCATCTAATTCACACAAAGCATATCTTGCTATCTTTACATCAGGTACATTTGCTACTTTACATGCTACAGCCAATATAGACTCCCCAATCTACTCAAAAAATGAACTAATAGAAACTATAGATAAGTACTTCAATGCAGAGTACAAAGTAGAGTCATATAGACTACAATTTGAAAGTGTACTAGATATGTTTAGATACATAAAAAAATCTGGTGTAAGTGGTGGAATGAAACAGTTAAGCTATAAGCAGGTGAAAAGATTGATGAATGATTATCCATTAAATTATTTGGAATTTGAAGTTTTATTTGTTGAAGCATCTTCACCTACAAAAGTGTAAGTGAAGAGAGGTTGATTAGTCATCATCTCCAAAGATACCTAGAAGTTGTAAAATAGCTGTAAACATATTTAAAAAGTCAAGATATAGTGATACGGCTGCATCTACAGGTGATTCATATGCTCCATTTGCGATGTTTTGTGTATCATAAATAGTAAATATACCAAAAAGTAGAAGTATCCCAGCAGTTATAATAACGTGCATTATAGGATTGTGTAGTATAAACATATTTATAAGTGATGCAATAATTACAACAATTAAAGTAATAAATAGTGGTTTTCCCCAGCTTGAGAAGTCTGATTTGGAGTTGATAGCAAAAAGGCTAAGAGAACCAAATAGTACAGATGTCATTAAAAATGCATTACCTATCATAGCACCATTTCCCATACCAATAATATTGGCAAGTAGAGGTACTAAAGATATACCTGTTACAAATGTAAATACAAATAATGCAGCGATATTTAATCCAGGTTTATTTCTTGTCATTCCTAAACCTATAAAAAGCATAAATAACTCAAATCCAAAAATAAGCCATTTGTAGTGCATAACAGTTTCAGCATAAGGCATAGTAACATATGCTCCAGCAGCAGCAGCTATCATACTTGCTGCTAGTAGTTGATAAGTTGTTTTCATAAAAGCAACTGTTGATTCTTCTTGAGCAGAAGTACTTTGGGTCGAGGTTGTTGTATAGTCTCTATCGTATAAAGCCATAAAAATCCTTCTATTTTTTATAGTAGTATAATGATTAGAGATTAACTTAAGGTTAATATATTCTCTTTAAATATATATCCTCGTATCTTACTTGGTATCTTGGCTACTCTACACTTCTCTTTAAAGTTTTTTGGCATAGACAGTTTAACAAATGGAGCTATGTAGAGTAGGTTTTCTTGAAACTCTATAGCCCATTTACCACCTATGACAAGTGAGTTCTCTTTTTCTATCTCTTCTCTTTGTGATGCCGATAGTAAGTAACCTAATTTTTTTAGGGTAATATCAACAGTTCTTACTTTAGACTCTTTATTGTGTAGAGTAATGACTCTAAGCTCTTTTTGTAAACTTTTAAGAGTGTATCCACTCTCTAATATCTCTTTGTCTTTACGAAGATAGTCAAAACTTCTTGCTATACCATCTTTATGCTCTTTAAGTAGTGCATCTGAGTAGTTGTGTCTAAATCTATTGCGTTCATACTTTTGGTCGCTGTTACTTTGGTCTATGAAGTAAGGGAGGTTATCTGCCTCTAAGTATGATAGTAGCTCATCTTTTGAGTAACTAAGTAGAGGTCTTAGTAAAGTGTAGTTTTTTCTTTTTGAGATATTTTGAAGTCCTAACAGTTCACTAACTCCTGCTCCTTTAGTTAGACGCATAAGAAACCACTCTAATTGGTCATTTAGTTGATGTGCTGTTAGCA
>JALUBF010000013.1:4121-6834 GCA_027045015.1 Sulfurovum sp. | reverse complement strand
GCTCTTTGGTTTATGGTCTCTTGAGGTATCTGTTCCATTTTGTATGCTGATGTACTCTCTTCATTTGAGTAGTGAAATGTGTTAAATCTATCAAATTTAAACTCTCTCATAAACTTACATAACTTTTCAAAATCTTCATCACTCTCATTTGGGTGTCCTGCTATAACAGAGGTACGTAAAAAAGCATCTGGTTTGGACTTCATACGCTCTAAAAGTTCTATGGTTTTATCTTCTCCAAATCCTCTTTTCATACTTCTTAGTACACCATTATCTATGTGTTGAATGGGCATATCGTAGTAGGTTTGAAATATTTTTGAGTCGCTTATGGCATCTATGAGTTCAAATGTAGTTGTACTTGGATATAGGTATAAAATACGTGCCGATTTAACTCCATCTATCTGCTCTACAGCTTTTATAAGCTCTATAAGTCCATCTGACATACCCATATCTCGTCCGTAGCTTGAGCTATCTTGTGAGATGAAAGAGAAGTCATAGTAACCATCTTCTACCAGCATCTTAATCTCTTTTACTATGGATTCTAGTGAGCGTGAGTGTAACTTGCCTTTAAAACTAGGAATGGCACAAAAAGAGCAAGATTGGTTACACCCTTCAGCTATCTTGATATAGGTATGGTAGTTTGAACCAGTAATGACTCTACCACTACTCTCTGTAGCTAGATATACCTCAGGAGAGAATGTACTCTGTTTTGAAGCTATGAGTTGATCTATCTTCTCATAGTCACCAACACCTGTAAAGATGTCAATCTCAGGCATATCTGCCATAAGCTCCTCTTTATAGCGTTCACTAAGACACCCAGACATAACAAGTATGGAGTCATCTTTACGTTCATTATGTAGAGTAAGTATGGTATCTATACTCTCCTCTTTAGCAGCATCTATGAACCCACAAGTATTTACTATGATGACATCTGCTTGAGTGTTATCATCGGTTATCTCATACTCTTTAAGGCGACCAAGCATCACTTCTGAGTCAACAAGATTTTTTGTACAGCCAAGGCTTACTAGATGTAGTTTCTTTTGCATAGTTATCCTATATATAATTTGTATGTATTATAACATAACCCATAGAGTAAAAATATAAAATGATTTAAAAAAGAAGAGGTTAGAGTCAGACCGAAGTCTGAACTCTAATTGTATACGCGCGAAAAGTAGAACTTATTAGAAGTTGTATCTACCCCATACACGGATAGTATTTACAGCATCTGAACCATCTGTTTTACCATAAATATACCCTGCAAATAATTTTGTAGAGTTATTAAGTACTTTAGTTGAATAAGTAAGATCAGCTTCTTGGTAATCTTTACCATTTGTAGCATTGTTTGTAGTGTAACCATAAGCTAAAGCAACATTACCATCAAGTACTTTTGTTCCAACTTTAGCTACAACAGTGTCATTGTCAAACTTAATAGCATCTTGATTAAGAATCATTTGTGTATAAAGTGGAGTTTTTACACCACCAACATTAAATACACCACTATTACCATTATTTACATGTGAATAAGCTAAATAACCATTATACATACCATAAGTTGCTCCAACTTTAGCACCATATGCAGTTGTATTATTTGTAAAGTCATCATTCATAACACTACCACCTTGAACAGCTAGATTATAGTCGCCCATTTTGTATTTAGCATCTGTCCAAACAATATTTGTATCAGCATTTGAACCTTGACCTTTAACATAGTAGTAAGTACCAGTCAATGTCAAGTTCTCAACAGATTTGTTTTGAACAGTTAACATATGAACACCATCACTTCCATTTAGTTTTCTAAATAGACCAAGATTACTAGAAATACCATTTTTATTATTGTCATGTACCCATGCATATACTACGGTAGTATTAGCGATATCTGTATTTACTAAAAGTGCAGCATCAAATGAGTTTTTAAATACATTCCAAGACTCAGAGAAAGCAAATGGAGATAGTGCTTTTGGAAGTGTTTGACGACCAAGTTTAACACTTGTATTATCAACAGCATAAGTCAAGTAAGCTTGAGTAATAGCAGCTGATGAATTTACGTTACTGTTACCACCATTACCTGCAGTTTGCATATAACCTGTTACTACATCATCATAAAGACCTGCATGTGTGATACCAGAAAGTTCAAGACCTGCACCAACTCCTGCAAATAGATCTTTGTTTACTGCAGAAAGTTGAAGACCAACAGCTGCTTTTGAATTCTCTTTATCAAAAAGATTATTTGTTCCTGAATCATTTGTTTGGTAGTAAACTACTGATTGTCCAGAGAAGTCCCAACCTGTTACTACAGGTGCTGGTATTACAGGTGCTACTACTACTACTGGTTGAACTGGAGCTATATCTCCACCAGCCATAATCATTGTTGATGCTACTACTGAAAGTAATAATGTTTTTTTCATTGTAAGTTCCTTGAATTTAAATATTGTAGATTATATCATCTTTTGTTTAAAAATGTCAAGATAATTAATAAAAAGTTAATGAGATGTTAATCTTTATAATTATCTATGTATATTAGAGCTTAGAAATATAGATAAATATAGTTTTAAAAGTTAATAGATTAAAGATTTTAGTTTGTGAGATTAAGATAAATGGTGGCGCCAGACGGAATCGAACCGCCGACACAAGGATTTTCAATCCTTTGCTCTACCAACTGAGCTATGGAGCCATACTTAAGAGGAGTTCTCTTTGTTAAGTGGATAAAATTATAGCA
>JALUBF010000013.1:0-4021 GCA_027045015.1 Sulfurovum sp. | reverse complement strand
AGATTAAGCCCCTTTGGTACAAGGGCTAACTCTCCCTCTCTCATAGTACGTAGAGGTCTAAGTTTATCCTCTTCGTATGCTTTAGCATCACCGTGCCAGTCGAGATGGTCTGGGGTTATAGGAAGAAGCAAATAGATATTTGGTGATGCTTTTTTTGTATGGTGCAAGGTAAAAGAGCTTGTCTCTAGTATCCAGATGGGTGCATTGTTATCTAGATTTGCCAATGGCGTACCGATATTTCCACCATTTACAGCACCTCTTTTCTCAAGAAGATGTGTAAGCATCTGTGTAGTAGTAGTCTTTCCATTTGTACCACTTATCCAGATAGTAAAAGGTGAGTTTTTACTAAAAAAGTAGTCATATTCGCTCATGAGATGTTTAGCTTTTTGAATGAGTGGGTGCTTTGGTGGTAAGCTGGGTGTTGTAACTTCTAGTTTACTTTTATCTGGGTCAAATTTGGCAGATGGTTTTATGGTATTGTTATCTTCATCTACATAAGCTTTTTTACATTTGTCATCAAAAAAAGTACAACCACCACCAAGCTTTTTAGCGATGGCTTTTGTGGTTAATCCATACCCAAATAGTGTGGGTTTTTGTTTGTTGTCTATCATTATCTAAACTTAAAGCTAATCAAAGCCAAGATATTTGCTATGAAAGATATCATCCAAAATCGTACGATAATCTTATTTTCTGCCCAACCTTTAAGCTCAAAGTGATGGTGTATAGGTGCCATTTTAAATATACGTTTTTGACGAAGTTTAAAACTTCCTACTTGTAGTATGACCGATACTGTCTCTATGACAAAGATGATACCTATGATGATAAGTAAAACTTCACTTTTCCCCAAGATAGCCATATATGCTATGAATCCACCAATAGAGAGACTACCAGTATCTCCCATAAATACTTCAGCAGGGTAGGAGTTGTACCATAGAAAACCAAGAAGTCCACCAGCTAATGCAGATGAGAGGATCATAATTTCTCCTACACCTTTGATATTTGGAATGAGAAGATAGTGACTAAAGATAGCGTTACCTGTGACATATACAATAGCCCCTAGTGTAAATAGAGCAATGATAGATGGTACAGTAGCTAGTCCATCAAGTCCATCTGTAAGATTTACAGCATTTGTAGTAGCTAGAAATACAAGTACCCAAAATGGTATGGCAAAATAACCTAAATCAAAAAGGGGAGTTTTTAGAAATGGTATGTAAAGTTCTGTAGGAAAACCATTGTAAACAAGTATGCCTGTAGAGATAGAAGCGATGATAATTTGTAGTAAGAATTTACCTTTTGGAGTTAGTCCTTCGAGATTATCTCCTGATATAACTTTGCCCAAATCATCTTTAAAGCCTACAAGACCAAATCCAAGAAGGGTTATGATACCACCTATAATATATGGATCTATAATATTGGCACTAATAATAGTAGATATAAGCGTAGCAAAAAGAAATATGGCTCCACCCATGGTAGGTGTATGGCGTTTGTTTTCATGAGCAGGTACATATTTGCTTATGGGTTGGTTTGCATTTTTAGCCAATGCCCAAGCTAAATATCTTGGCATAGCAAAGAGTGTGATGACAAATGCTATAAAAAATGCTATACCAGCACGTACAGATATGTAGCTAAAGAGGTTTATATCAAGAAGTTGAGAGAGTTCATATATCATAAATTTCTAGTCCCTTTTATGTTTAAGAAAGTTTATTTTACTATTATTTCAATAAAATATACGAGAAAGAGAAGTAATGAATGATAATAAGACAATATTGATAATTACTGATGGTATAGGGTGTAAGCCAGATAGTATTTGTAACGCCTTTAAAGATGCCACTACACCTACTTATGATGAGCTGTTTAAAACAACTCCAAAGGCTCTCATTTCTACTCATGGACTATCTGTTGGTCTTCCTGTTGGACAGATGGGTAACTCAGAAGTTGGTCATATGACCATAGGTAGTGGGCGTGTTTTGTATCAAGATTTGGTCAAGATTTCTTTAGCTTTTGAAGATGGAAGTATAGAAGATAACAGTGCATTAAATGATACACTAAAAAAGAGCGATAGAGTTCATCTTGTAGGGCTACTTAGTGATGGTGGAGTACATTCACACATAGAGCATACCATAGCTTTGGCAAAACTAGCAAGTAGTAGAGGTAAAAAGGTATTTTTGCACCTCATTACCGATGGACGTGATGTTAGTCCAACTTCGGCAAAGAGTTATGTTAAGCAGATAGAGGCTATATGTGATGAGAGTATATCTATAGCAACTATTGGTGGGCGTTTTTACACAATGGATAGAGATAACCGTTGGGATAGAATAGAAAAAGGATACAACGCCATAGCAAAAGCTACACCATCTACTAGCATAGATGTAGATAGATATATAGATGAGAGTTATGCTAAAAATATTTTAGATGAGTTTTTAGAACCAGTTGCATTTGATGGATATGATGGGTTAAAAGAGGGCGATATAGTCATTATGACAAATTTTCGTTCAGATAGAGCAAGAGAGATAACTTCAGCACTAGGAAGTAAGAGTTTTAACTCTTTTGAGAGAGAGTATATACCTCTAAATATAGCTACTATGACTCAGTATGATGCCTCTTTTGACTACCCTGTACTATTTCCAAAAGTAGCTCCTACCAATACCTTAGCAGAGGTTATATCAAGAGCAGGACTAAGACAACTACATACATCAGAGACAGAGAAGTATGCACATGTAACATTTTTTTTAAATGGTGGCATAGAAGAGCCTTATGTAGGAGAGAGTCGTGTACTCATACCAAGTCCAGATGTAAAGACTTACGATATGAAGCCAGAGATGTCAGCTCCAGAGGTGGGTGAGGCAGTAAGAAGAGCGATGAGTGAGGAGTATGACTTAATAGTTGTAAACTTTGCCAATGGTGATATGGTGGGTCATACAGGTAACTATGATGCAGCTTGTAAAGCAGTAAATGCAGTAGATAAAGAGCTTGGAGCTATCATATCAAAAGCTAAAGAAGATGGCTACAATATAGTACTTACATCAGATCACGGAAACTGTGAAGAGATGAAAGATAGTGATGGTAACACACTAACCAACCATACAGTAGGTGATGTTTGGTGCTTTGTGATTGCTGATGGTGTAGATGAGGTAAAAGAGGGGTGTGGACTAAACAATATCGCCCCTACAGTACTAAAACTAATGGGTTTAGAGATACCAAAAGAGATGGACAATCCACTTATTTAAGTGATTTTCTGTAGAATATATAAAAAATTAGAGGGGTAAAATATGAAATTTAGAGGAACAAATGTACTAGTAACTGGTGCAAGTAGAGGTATAGGGTCGCAGATAGCAAAAACTCTTGCATCAATGGGACTTAAAGTGTGGATAAATTTTCGTTCTGGTGAGGCTGAGGCAAATGCAGTAAAAGCAGAGATAGAAGAGGCTGGTGGTAAAGCTGAGACTATAGGTTTTGATGTGAGTAGTGAAGAGGCTTTTGTAGCAGGTATAAAAAGTATCATTGCTGAAGATGGAGAACTATCTTACCTTGTAAATAATGCAGGTATCACTAAAGATGGTTTGGCTATGCGTATGAAGATAGAGGCTTTTATGGATGTGATAAATGCTAATCTTACATCTACATTTATAGGGTGTAGAGAGGCATTGAAAGTTATGCGTAAAAAGCGTTTTGGTTCTGTAGTAAATATCGCCTCTATCGTAGGTGAGACAGGAAATGCTGGACAGACTAACTACTCGGCATCTAAAGGTGGAACTATAGCTATGACAAAATCATTTGCCATAGAAGCAGCAACTTCAGGCATACGCTATAACACCGTAACTCCAGGGTTTATAGCTACAGAGATGACAAGTGTTCTTAAAGATGAGGTAAAAGATGCATTTACAGCTAAGATACCTATGGGTAGATTTGGTGAGCCTAGTGAAGTAGCAGAGGCAGTAGCATTTTTACTATCTGACCACTCATCTTACATAACTGGTGAGACCCTTAAAGTAAATGGTGGTATGTCTATGTAAGACTATTT
>JALUBF010000012.1 GCA_027045015.1 Sulfurovum sp. | reverse complement strand
TTCAAATACTTAAACAACCATATAGAAACAGAAGAAAACGATATAATTTACGAGTAAATCTTATCTGTGGCTTAATTAATTTTGATAGAGGAATGAGTGTTGGAAATTGAGTTTTGCAAGAAGTCTAATGAAAAATAACCCTTATTCATTAGATATTAATAAAAGCCTTTTTATTGATTTTGTTAAAGTAGACCAAGAAATTAATAATCTTACTTTAAGAATAGATACCAATAAAAAATACAATTATCAAGAAGCTGTTGATAGAGATACAATGAAAATAAATTCTCTTAAACTTAAAAAACAAATTTATAACTTTTTTGAATATCTTTCAAAAAATTGGACACTATTAGATAAAAATATTATTGATAAATATATTATTGATACTCAAAAACATCTTTATCAAACTATCAATATTCAAAAAAATATTAAATTTTATATGTCTATACAAAGTCAAACTAATACAATGGCAACTGATATTAAAAATAATTTTTTTATTTTGTCTAAAGATTATTACTTTTTTGATAGTCTTTTAAACTATATCACGCTAAATGATAATCTTTTTGAATATCATTCATTAACAAATCGACTTAAATTAGATAATATTATTGATTATATCAATCAACAAACATATTCTAAAGAGGCAAACTTATATCTTCGTTACTTAAAGATAGATACAGGAAGACTATTTTTATTCTTTATAGTTATGCTATTCTTTATCTATATAAATTATCTTATATATAAACGTATATATAATTATTTCAAAACCAAAATTGAAGAAGAAGATAATGATATAGATGATATCTTACTTATTAATCTAAGAAAAATACGCATTCCTATTTCCCTTTTAATTAATGGTATAGGATTACAATTAGCATTAGAAGTATTACATTATCCTAATAGTTTAGGAGATAAAACTTATCTATATTTTTATATCTTTTTTATTATGATTATTGCTTATATTCTTATGCAAATAATTGAAAATATATTTTTTATATTTTTTTATAGCGTTCATAATAAAAATTTAACGCTCAGAACAGAACTTATTAATCTTATCTTATCTGTAAGTAAATTTATTATATTTCTAATTGCCTTACTTATTGTTTTGATTAAAATGAATGTAAATATATCAGGAGTCATTGCTTCTTTGGGAATTGGTGGATTAGCTGTAGCTTTAGCTGCTAAAGATACACTATCTAACTTTTTTGGACTTCTTAAAATAATTTTTGATCAATCTTTTTCACAAGGAGATTGGATACAAACATCAGATGTTAATGGAACTGTTGTTGAGATTGGATTTATATCAACCAAGATTCGTACTTTTGATAATGCAATGATTATAGTACCAAATGAAAAACTTGCAAATACTTCTTTAAAAAATTGGTCAAAAAGAACAGTAGGACGAAGAATAAAACTATATGTAGGTGTTACTTATAATTCAAATCAAAAAGATATCCAAAATGCTATTAACGATATTAATCATATGTTATTAGAGCATAAAGATATTAGTACTCCAGAAAAGATTGATACAAGAAAATTAAGAAGACATTACCAAAAAAGTAATAAATTTGTATCTTTAGATAATAAAATAGGAATCAAAAGTACTCTTATGGTTTATCTTGATAGTTTCTCTAACTCATCTATAGATATATTGATTTATAGTTTTACAAAGACAACTGATTGGCAAGAGTGGTTAAAGGTAAAACAAGATGTACTTTATAAGATTTGGACTATTTTAGAGAGTAATAATTTAGAATTTGCTTTCCCTTCTCAAAGTATTTACTTAGAAAATATAGAAGAGAAAGCTTTTGATAATAAATAAAATTATCCGTGATAATTTGGAGACTCTTTAGTAATAGCGACATCATGAACATGACTCTCTTTGAGTCCTGCTGAAGTAATCTCAACAAATTCTGCTTTTTCCCAGAACATTTTAATACTTTCTGAACCACAGTAACCCATAGATGAACGAAGTCCACCAATCATTTGGTGTACTACATCTGCTATCTTACCACGGTAAGGTACACGACCTTCTATCCCCTCAGGTACAAGTTTATCTGCTGCTGTTCCCTCTTGGAAATAACGGTCTGTACTTCCTTTGGTCATCGCACCGATGCTTCCCATACCTCTATACTCTTTAAATTGTCTACCATTAAATAGTATCATCTCTCCTGGTGCTTCATATGTTCCAGCAAGTGCGCTTCCTAACATAACACAACTACCACCTACTGCCAATGCTTTTGCTACATCACCAGAGTATTTTATACCACCATCTGCTATTACAGGGATTCCTGCTTTATTGGCTACTTGAGCTACTTCATCAATGGCAGAGATTTGAGGTACACCTACACCTGCAACGATACGAGTTGTACAGATAGACCCAGGTCCAATACCTACTTTTACACCATCTGCTCCTGCATCTATAAGGTCTTGTGCTGCTGCACCTGTAGCGATGTTACCTGCGATGACATCTACATCAAGCTCTTTTTTGATGAGCTTTACAGTATCTAAAATACCTTGAGAGTGACCATGAGCAGAGTCAAGAACTATCACATCAACACCAGCTTCTACCAATGCTTTTGCACGGTCAAGTTGCCCTACTCCAATAGCACCAGCTACTCTTAAACGACCATGTTCATCTTTATTTGCATTAGGATGTTTCTCTTTTTTCTCAATATCTTTAATGGTAATGAGTCCCATTAGTGTATCATTATCATCTACGATAGGTAATTTCTCTATCTTATGCTTTTGCATTACCTTTGCAGCCTCTTCAAGAGTTGTACCCTCTTTACCAGTAACAAGTGGTGCAGAAGTCATTACATCTACTACTTTTGAAGACATATCAGATATAAAACGCATATCACGGTTAGTAATAATACCTATTAACTTTTTATTCTCATCTACAACAGGCACACCTGAAATATGATACTCTGCCATCATCGCATCTGCTTCACCAACTGTTGCATCTGGATTAATGAATATAGGGTCTATAATGATTCCTGAAGTTGATTTCTTAACCTTTGTTACTTGAAATGCTTGTGTCTCAATATCCATATTTTTATGAATAACACCAATACCACCAAGTCTAGCCATAGCAATAGCTGCTTTAAACTCCGTTACTGTATCCATAGCAGCTGAGACTATTGGTATATTTAGACTTACTCTACGTGTTAATTTAGTAGTTACATCCACTTCTTTTGGTAGGACAGTTGAGTGTTGTGGTACAAGTAGTACATCTTCAAATGTTAAAGCTCTTTTTTTAATATTCATAAGTTTTATCCTTTCTTATTATATAGAAGCAACGCTCCTATTTAATTCATCTCACTAAAGTTTTACTCTTAGCAAGAGAATAGCATCGGTTTTATTTTGTGTAATTTACAACTTTTTCAAGGCTACTAGCACCATCAAAAAGTACTTTTTCATTAAATGCTTTAGCTATAAGCTGAAGTCCAACTGGCATACCTTCATCATTTTTAGCAACTGGTACAGATATAGCAGGAAGTCCTGCCAAGTTCACACCCAGTGTATACATATCTGACTTGTACATCTCAAGTGGGTCTTCACTCTCACCTATCTTTGGAGCTACAGAGGGTGCTACAGGAGATAAGATAAGATCTGCTTCATTAAATATAGCATTAAATTCATCACGTATTAGGTGTCTTACTTTTTGTGCTTTCACATAGTAAGCATCGTAGTAACCTGAAGATAGTACAAAGTTACCAAGCATAATACGTCTTTTTACCTCTTCGCCAAAACCTTCACTTCTTGTGTTAAAGAAAAGTTCTTCTGTACTCTTTGAATCTGCTCTTGTTCCATAACGTACACCATCATAGCGTGCCAAGTTTGTTGCTGCCTCAGCTGTAGCAAGTACATAGTAGGTTGCAATGTCATACTTAGTATTACTCATCTCTTTATGAACAATGGTATGCCCTGCCTCTTCTAACTTAGCTACAGTTTCATAAAATGCTTTTTGAACATCACTGTCAGATGCTTCTACATATGAATCAATAACGGCAATAGTTAGTTTAACATCAGGGTTAAGATTGTTTGCTATATCTTCTATCTCAAAATCAGCAGATGTTGAATCTTTCTCATCATGCCCTTTAATAGCATCATAAAGTATGGCTGCATCTTCTACATTTTGAGCTATTGGACCTATCTGGTCAAGGCTTGACGCATACGCACCCAAACCAAAACGTGATACTCGTCCATAAGTAGGCTTCATACCTACTACACCACAATAGGCTGCTGGTTGACGGATAGACCCACCAGTATCAGAACCAAGTGCTGCTATGGCAATGCCACCAGCTACTGCTGCTGCACTTCCTCCCGAACTTCCACCTGGTACTCTGTTGTTACCATGTGGATTGATGGTTGCTCCATAGTATGAACTCTCTGTTGTACTTCCCATAGCAAACTCATCCATATTTGCACGACCAAATGCCATCATACCTTTAGACTTAAGATTGGTAATGACTGTTGCTTCATATGGAGCGATGTAGCCTTGAAGGATTTTAGAACCTGCTGTTACAGACCAATCTTTAACTTGAATGTTATCTTTAATGAGAATAGGCACACCTTCACCAGAACTCTCAAAGCCAACATAAGCGTTAAGAGCAGACTCTTTTGCTTTTATTTCAAGTTCAGCTCTTAACGTTACCCTCTCTTCGTTAGATTTTGTTAATGCTTCTTTTAATGTAATCACTACTAATCCTCTACTTAATATCTAATTTCTTTTTATAATACGCCACAATACCTAACCCAATACCAACCAATCCAAATATAAAAATAATAGAACCTATTATAACTTCCATCTGTATAGGTTGTGTCATATCAAACATTATGCACCTACTACTTTGGCACAACGTTCACATGCACAATCTTCTGAAGTCGAAGTAAATCTCCAACATCTAGGACATTTAAAGGCTGTTGCCTTGTGTACTGTAAATGTTTTGCCTTCTACTTCAAATAATGCTACTTGCTCACCATTAGAACTTTCTTTTATCGCAGATACCACAAACCAATCTTCTAAATCTTTACTATCATTAATAGCAAAGATACTCATATCTCCTGATATCTCCACCTCAAGTGTAGACTTCATAAGTTTCTCTTTTTTGAGTTTATCAACTGCTTCTGAGAATTTTACTCTAGCTTCCAAAAGTACTGTATCATCAAAACTTGCCTCTACTTCTGGAACTTCAACATAAACTAAATCAAATACATTTTCCATACCATCTTTAAAGAGTGCTGGAGCGTATTCGAGTATCTCATCTGCTGTATATGTAAGTACAGGAGCAACAAGTCCAAGCATCGCTTTAGATATGTGAGCCATAGCAGATTGTGTTGCACGTCTTGTTGTGCTATTTTTATCTTCACAATATAGTCTATCTTTTGTGATGTCCATATAGATACCACTAAGTTCATTTGTTATGAAGTGGTTAAGTGTTGCAAATCCACCTAAGAAATCATACTCATCAAAACTTGCTTTTACTGAAGCAAATACATCTCTCGCTTTAGTAAGTATCCATCTGTCTAACTCACCATAAGCACTATTTTCTACATAGACTTCCAAATCATCTACGTTTGCAAGTAAAAATCTAAATGTATTACGTATCTTTCTATACTGCTCTGCTGTCTGCTTCAAAATACCATCAGATATTTTCAAGTCTGTTTGGTAGTTACTAAGTGCTACCCATAAACGTAATATCTCAGAACCATATTGTTTGATGACCTTATCTGGGGCAACAACATTACCCTTAGACTTAGACATCTTCTCACCATTCTCATCTACGGTAAAGCCGTGTGTGATTAGTGTTTTGTATGGTGATACTTGATTTATTGCTGAAGAGAGTAATAATGAAGATTGGAACCAACCTCTATGTTGGTCAGAACCTTCTATGTAAAGTGATGCTGGATACTCCCCTGCATCATAGTTACCTGAACTAAGAACTGAATTCCACGTAGAACCTGAATCAAACCATACATCTAAAATATCAGAGATTTTTTCCAAATCGTCAGGATTGTATGTTGAACCCTCTGGCAACAACTCTGCATTGCTCATAGAATACCATGCATCTGCACCATATTTATCGAATAGATCTGCTATATGGTTTAATACATCACTATCTAAAACAACCTCTTTTGTACTTTTTATCCTAAAGAATGCTATAGGTACGCCCCATGAACGCTGACGAGATATACACCAATCAGGTCTTCCCTCTATCATAGGTTTAAGTCTATTTTTAGATGTTGCTGGATAGAAGTTTACATCTTCTATAGCTTTAAGTGCTGAATCTCTAAGAGTATCGTTAGAACCCTCTGGCTTATCATCTATAGATATAAACCATTGATTGGTTGCTCTATAGATAAGTGGTTTTTTTGTTCTCCAACAGTGTGGATATGAGTGAGTAAATTTACTCTGTTTTAAAAGACTATCTCCAAGAAGTTCCAATATAGGCTCATTGGCTTTAAAAATGTGCATTCCTACAAATTCATCTGCATTAGGAAGTAAGTTAAGCCCTTTTACCGACTCATCATAACACCCTTTCTCATCTACAGGCATAACCACTTCTAGCCCATTTTTAAGACCTACTTTATAGTCATCTTCACCATGTCCTGGTGCTGTATGTACTGCACCAGTACCACCGTCCATCATAACGTGATCACCAAGAACTATCTTAGAGGTACGACCATTGAGTGGATTTATAGCAAGAAGTCCATCTAATTCAGTTGAGGCTATCTTACGTGAAGCGTGACCACTTACTACACCCTCTTCTATCATCTCATCATAACGAACTTCAGCAACAATATGTCCATTATCTGTAAGTACATACATTTCTTCAGGATTAAGAGAAATACCTGTATTTGCAGGAAGTGTCCAAGGAGTTGTTGTCCATATAATAACTCCTGCTTTACCATCTATACCCAGTTTCTCTTTAGCTTGATCACTTAGCTCAAAGTGTACATAGATAGAGTAATCTTCTTTATCTTCATACTCCACTTCAGCATCAGCTAATGCTGTACGTGCTGCCCATGACCAGAAAATAGGCTTATGACGTTCTACTAACAGTCCTTTTTGTGCTACTTCACAAAGTGTTCTGTAGATGTTTGCTTCAAACTTAAAGTCCATAGTCACATATGGATTGTCCCAATCAGCTATGATACCTAGTTGTTTGAAACTGTCTCTTTGAATATCCACAAATTTAGTAGCATGTTCACGACAAAGCTCTCTAAACTTCTCTGTAGGCATTGCCTCTTTTTTACTTTTACCAAGCTTCTCTTCTACTTTTTGCTCAATAGGCAAACCATGACAGTCCCAACCTGGAGTCATACGAACTGCTTTACCTTGAAAATAATTATATTTTAAAATAATATCTTTAAGTGTTTTATTGAGTGCATGTCCTATATGAATATCACCATTTGCATATGGTGGTCCATCATGAAGAGTAAACATCTCTGCATCGGCTCTTTTAGTCTTCATTTGTTCATAAATATCTGCATCATACCATGCATTATATTTTTTAGGTTCATTGGTTGGAAGATTTCCACGCATTGGAAAATTAGTTTTAGGAAGGAGAAGTGTGTCTTTGTAATCCATAGTTGATAATACCTTAGTCTTATATTATCATAAAATTATAACTAAAAGATGATTATGTTTTACTGTCATATTTTGGTTATAATAACTCTTATGAAAAGAAATTATAATAATATAGAAAAAATCATCAAAAAACTTGCTTCTAAAAAACAAACTATCTCTTTTGCTGAGTCCTGTACGGGTGGAAGAGTAGCTACTGAATTTACATCTGTAGCTGGTGCATCTGCTGTATTCAATGGTTCTGTTGTAACATATTCCAATGAGATTAAACATAAATGGTTAAATGTAGACAATAAACTTTTAGAAAAGTTTGGTGCTGTAAGTACTCAATGTGTCTCTTCAATGTTAAAAGGTATACAAAATCTTTCCAATTCAGACTATGCTATAGCTATCTCTGGAATAGCTGGTCCAGATGGAGGAAGCAAAGAGAAACCTGTTGGCACTGTATATATAGGTATAGTAACACCAAAAAAAGAGAAAGTATTTCACTGTCTATTTAATGGAAATAGAACATCAATACAAGAACAATCTACAGAGTTTGCTATTGAAAAAATAGCTAAATTCTTAGAAATTTAATTTTTTTTCAAAAATCTATTGACAATATAATTATTTTGATGTATAATTCTGTCCACTTAATCACAAGGTTAAGTTTAAAGTGACCTTTTAGCTCAGTTGGTAGAGCAATTCCCTTTTAAGGAATGGGCCCTTGGTTCGAATCCAAGAAGGGTCACCACTTTTATTTTATAGTGTTATGTGCGGTGGTAGTTCAGTTGGTTAGAATACCTGCCTGTCACGCAGGGGGTCGCGAGTTCGAGTCTCGTCCACCGCGCCATAATGACCTTTTAGCTCAGTTGGTAGAGCAATTCCCTTTTAAGGAATGGGCCCTTGGTTCGAATCCAAGAAGGGTCACCACTATAAAAACAATATGGTCGCTTAGCTCAGTTGGTAGAGCGCTACCCTTACAAGGTAGATGTCATAAGTTCGAGTCTTATAGCGACCACCATTAATAAATAACTGTTTACAGGTATCTGATGACCCTTTCATCTAGTGGCCAAGGATATTACGTTTTCAACGTAAAAACAGAGGTTCAAATCCTTTAAGGGTCGCCAAAGTTTTTATTATAAAATTTCAAAAGTACGGTCGCTTAGCTCAGTTGGTAGAGCGCTACCCTTACAAGGTAGATGTCATAAGTTCGAGTCTTATAGCGACCACCATTAAAAGAATATAAAATGAACAAAGTTCATCTTTTGCTACGTTAACGCTGTGTTTACTTCAGCAGTAGGCTCACGAAACTAATTTCGTTTGTTTCAAAGTAATAACTTTTTTAACCTTTAACTAGGTTTAGGTGCGGTGGTAGTTCAGTTGGTTAGAATACCTGCCTGTCACGCAGGGGGTCGCGAGTTCGAGTCTCGTCCACCGCGCCATCTCATTTAAAAAATCACTTATATTTCAATCAAATACAATAACTTTAATTGCCAATAAATTTTTATCTTGATATTGCAACTAAAATTTGACTACTACCAATTATAATCATCAATTAGCTAAAGTATTGATAACAACTATCATTTTAAGATACTTTAAGAAAAGTTTCTCTATACTTCTACATATATTGATAATAAATATCATATCTATTTAAAAATAAGGATAAATTTTGGAAAAAATAGTCATCGCTCTAGCTGGTCAACCAAATGTTGGAAAATCCTCTCTCATTAATGCCATATCAAATGCCAAACTTAGAGTAGGTAACTTCTCTGGAGTTACTG
>JALUBF010000011.1:36543-38331 GCA_027045015.1 Sulfurovum sp. | reverse complement strand
AAGATGGCTTAGAAATTATCAAATCTTTACGGCAAAAGAACATTAGCACACCGACCATTATGCTAAGTGCCAAAGGTGACACGCGTGATAAAATATTGGGCTTAAGAAGTGGTGTAGATGATTATCTGCCTAAACCATTCTCTTTTGATGAGCTTGTAGCAAGGGTTGAGGCACTGTACCGTAGAAACATATCTAAGGGAGGAACATCTATAGCCATAATAGATATTTCCATAGATACCAATAGTAAAATAGTAAGACATAATGATGAAGTGGTCACGCTCACAGCGAAAGAGTATGAACTTTTACTATTTTTGGTTAAACATAAAAATTGTATGGTTTCCAACGAGATGATAGAAGAGCAACTTTGGAGTTATCAAGAGTATATTAACAGTAATGTCATACAAGTAACTATCTATAATCTGCGTAAAAAACTAGGTAAAGAACTCATAAAAAGTAGTCGAGGATTGGGGTATAAGATTGAAGCTTAAAAACAGAGTTTTATGGTGGTTTGGTGGGGTTACATTTTTACTACTAACACTCTTTAGTTTTGCATTTTATTATTTTTTAAATCAAAGTATCAACAGTGCGTTACAGACAAAATCTCAAAAAATAGCCCAATATGTACGCCTTGAACTTTTACCCAAACGCCAAGCAATACTTTCAGATGCAACACTTTTGGGCTATCAGGTTGCAATCTATGATACTCATCATACACTTGTCTCTAAAACAGCCAATTATCATTTTAAAAAAAGTCGTGAATATTTGGACAAAAAAGAGTCATTTTTTATTTTTTATGAAGGTTCAGATAAAGATTTTGTAAATCTTTTGTATCTTGATAGAGGGGAAAAATATGTGGTACTTGTATATGAAGAACAGATTGACAATAAAATAGATGGTTTTGAAGATACACTCTTGGTTTTAGTGCCTATGTTATTATTACTATTGCTTGTTTTAGCTTCAAAGATGGCAGATAAAATCTTACTTCCCATACAACAGTTAACAGAGGTAACGCAAGATATTAGTCTGAACGATATGAATAAAATCATCATTCTTCCCAAAGAAGATGATGAGATAAAAGCACTTATAGACTCTTTTAACACCATGACAAAGAGACTAAGTGATGGAGTAGAGAGATTAGATAGGTTCAATAGTGATGTCTCACATGAACTAAAAACACCTTTAACTGTCATAAAAGGAGAGGTAGAGATAACTTTGCGTAAACTAAGAGAACCACAAGTTTATGAGAAGAGTATGCAGGTTATTTTAGACCAAAGTGAACAGATGGAGCAGATGGTAACGCAACTACTTCTTTTGACACAATACACCAAAGAAAATATTCATCTCTCTTTTGAACCATGTAGCCTTGATGGCATTCTTATTGCAACCGTAGATAAATTTGAAACAGCACTTCAAGAGAAAAATCTAAAACTGAACATCAATAAAATAGAGCCCATAACCATAGAGGTAAATCCTATTCTTATAGAGTCTATTTTTGTAAACCTTATAGATAATGCTATCAAATATACACCAAACAATCGCAATATTTATATCTCTTTCTACAAAAAAGAAAAGGTACATTTTATCATCAAAGATGAGGGTGTAGGCATAGATGCCGAGCAACTTTCAAAAGTAACAGATAGGTTCTATAGAGTAGATACCTCTCGAAATAAAAAGATAAAAGGTTTTGGACTTGGATTGAGCATTGTTAGTAATGCTGTGATGTTGCATAGTGGGGAACTGAAGATAGAGTCCCAAAAAGAGATTGGGAGTAGATTTGAGGTGATTTTA
>JALUBF010000011.1:0-36443 GCA_027045015.1 Sulfurovum sp. | reverse complement strand
TCGAAATAAAAAGATAAAAGGTTTTGGACTTGGATTGAGCATTGTTAGTAATGCTGTGATGTTGCATAGTGGGGAACTGAAGATAGAGTCCCAAAAAGAGATTGGGAGTAGATTTGAGGTGATTTTATGATTTCTATATCTCTTTACTACTGTTTTATATAAATCTTTCTATTTATGTGATTTATTCTATTGATACTCCACCCCTTAAAAGAGGTGGATTCTTGTTCCATAACCTAACTGGCTATTTTCAGACAAGCATTTAAAGTCGGGTATATCCTACCTAGACTATATGTTTTGAAAGGAATTGACTATTTGGTTTTTGTAGCATTGATTGCGATTCAATGTTGGTATTATAGCATATTTTCCATCAGATACCACTTATATCCACCCCATAAATAAGGTGGTTTTACGCTATTAAGTGATAAAAATAACTCTATAACTTCTTTGAATGAGAAGAAAAAGTTAAATAAAGGGTATATGGTGTATGATAAGTTTAAGATTATTGGAGATACACTTAAAAGAGATTTCTCAATTTATCATACATAGAAATTGGTATATAAAGTAGTTACTAGTGAAGCGACTTAGTAACTTAAACTAATCAAATCTACAATATCTAAATAAAATGGAATTATAATGATAAAAAAAGTAATATTGCTATTGGGTATCTCAACTATTTTTTTACGCTTATATGCAGAAGAGATAAAGAGTTCTGCTGAAAATTTATATTTAAAAGAATCTAATAGAATACTTCTATTTACTTCAGAAGATATATTATCTTCAGGGTCTTATAAATTTGGAAATAATGATTCAAGGTTAGATACACACTCTTTCCCTTTTACTTATAATTTTAAAAATAATTCAGATAAATATAATTTTTATATAAATGGAAGTCTTGGTTATAGTAAATATAAAGAAAAAAATATTGATTTTAGAGGAAGTCTTGATGACAATATCATTAAGACTTATGCTTTTAAATTGGGTGGAGGTATTTGTCTAAATCTTATAAAAGATACGGATATAAAATTTGGTAGTGCATATATATATTCACGATTAAATAGTAGTTATGATACTTCATTGAGATTAGATAATAGTAAGGATATAGATAAGACTTTAAATCATATATTTAATAGTAATAATCATTTTAATACTTATGAGTTTTCTAGTTTTATTGGTTATCATCCAACTTTTAATAAATATAAAACATATTTAAATGCAGATATACATTATTTTCATACGAATTTAAATAAATCATATGCTACTATATCTGATAGTACTTATACTATATCAAAGTTAAAGATAGGAGTAGTTACTCCAACTATTTTTTCTATCTATAAGTTACCTTTAAAAGTTGAATTTTATGCTTCAGATATCTTTACTAATGGTGATATAAAAGAGGTATTGAAGTCAAATAATCTTTATCTCTTAGGTACTACATTTCATTTAGGTACTACTACTATCAATAAATATATTAGTGAAGTTTCATTTAATATAAATATAGTCAGAGGCGATAATCTTGATGGAGTTAATTTTGGATTTGGTCTTAGTTTTTAGATGGTGAAAAGTATTGTAATTTTTATTTTTTTTACATTTGTAAGTTTATTATATGCTAATAGTGATATAAAAATAGATAAGATTATTACTCTTGCGAAAAGTAAGATAGGTGATTCTTATGAATTTGCTAAAACTGGACCAGATCATTTTGATTGTTCTGGATTTGTATATTATATATTTATTAATAATGGTATTAAAATTCCAAGAACATCTTTAAAACAGTCTCAAAGTGGTAAGAAGATTAAACGCGAAGAACTAAAAAAGGGAGATATGGTTTTTTTTGATACGTATCATAGAAAACATATCAATCATAGTGGTATTTATTTGGGTAATGGAAAGTTTATTCATTCTAGTTCAGGTAAAGTTTATAGTGTAACTATCTCTAACCTAGATAAAGGATTTTACAAAGATAAATTTCGTTGGGGTGTTCGTAAAATCCAAAATTAATATTTTTTCTTATTTTGCTTGAGCTATAAGTACACCCTCTAATAGTTTGTCTATATCTCCATCTAATATGGCATCTACATTACTAAAAGCTTGATTGCTTCTTGTGTCTTTTACTTGTTGGTAGGGTTGCATAACATAGGAGCGTATTTGATGTCCCCAACCGATATCTGATTTCTCTACACCATCAAGGATAGCTTGTTTTTTAGCCATCTCATATTCATAAAGACGTGATTTTAGCATTTTCATAGCAGAGGCTTTATTTTTGTGTTGACTTCTATCGTTTTGACACTGTACTACGATACCTGTTGCTATGTGTGTTAGACGTATAGCTGATTCTGTCTTATTGACATGTTGTCCTCCTGCACCACTTGAACGATAGGTATCTACACGAATATCTTTATCTTCTATAACAATGTCTATATCGTCATCAACTTCTGGAGACACCATAACAGAAGAGAATGAAGTGTGACGTTTTGCATTTGAATCAAATGGGCTTATTCGTACAAGTCTATGTATGCCATTTTCTACTTTGAGGTAGCCATAAGCATTTTCACCTTTGATGATGAAAGATACATCTTTTATGCCTGCCTCTTCAGCTGGTTGGTAGTCGAGTACTTCTACTTTAAAGTTATGACGTTCTGCCCAACGTAGATACATACGGTAAAGCATATTTGCCCAGTCTTGACTCTCTGTTCCTCCAGCTCCAGGGTGTATAGATACTATGGCATTATTGCTATCGTGTTCTCCATTTAGCATCATTTGAACTTCAAGAGCATTAGTAGAGGCTTGTAGATTGTTTGCATCTTCAAATAGCATCTCTAAGGTATCATCATCTTTTTCAGATTTTGCCATCTCAAAGTACTCTATGGCATCAGATACTGCATCATTAGCTCTATTGTATGTCTCTAAGATACGTTCTGTTTTAGTCTTCTCTTGAGAGATTTTTCCTGCATTCTTGGCATCATTCCAGAAGTTAGCATCTTGTTGCATACGCTCTATCTCATCTAGTCTTGCTTTAAGTTCATCTGGTTTTACAATATTTTTAATATTATCCATTTTAGTAGTTAGTGATTTTAACAATTCACCATATTCGTATGTATCCACGTAAAAAGTTCCTAATTCATCATTAAATTTTGGTATCATTTTAGCAAAATATAGCAAAATAGAGGGTTAGATATGATTATTGTAAAAACTATAGATGAGTTACAAAAGGCTAGAAAAAGATTATCTGGTAGTATAGGGTTTGTTCCAACAATGGGAGCTTTACATCAAGGTCATCTATCTCTCATACAAAAAGCAAGAAGTGAAAATGAACATCTTATAGTCTCTATTTTTGTAAATCCTACACAGTTTTTAGAGGGTGAAGATCTTGATGCTTATCCTAGAAAAGATGAAGCAGATATCAAGATATGTGAAGTTGCAAAGGTTGATATATTGTTTATGCCAACAGTAGATACCATGTATGAAGATGATGAATTATGTATAGGCGCACCTGCACGTAGAGGTTATCTACTTGAAGGAGAAAAAAGAGCAGGGCATTTTGATGGTATGCTTCAAGTTGTGATGAAACTACTTAACCTTAGTGGAGCAAATCGTGCTTACTTTGGTAAAAAAGATGCTCAGCAGTTGGCACTTATTAGCCAAATGGTAAAAAACTATTTTATGGATATTACCATTGTTCCATGCGAGATAGTACGTGATGAGTTTGGACTTGCTCTTAGTTCTCGTAATGTTTATCTAAAAGATAACGATGAAAAAGAGCGTGCTTTAGCTCTATCACGTTCTTTAAAATATGCTACAAAAATGGTAATGGCAGGAGAACTTGATGTCCATAAGATAAAATCAGAGATGACCAATATTTTATCTGTGGTAGATAAAGTAGAATATGTAGCTTTTGTAACTAGGGAGTTTAAAGCTTTAAAAAAAGTAGAGATAGGCAACACCATCATACTTGTAGCTGTATGGGTAGGTAAGCCTAGACTTATTGACAATATCTGGATTTAGTATAGATTTTCAAAAAGTTCTTGTGGAGATTTATATTTTTTGCCAATTTTTTTATGTTTTGGTTTATATTTTTTAACAATTTTTTTATGCGTTGGTTTATATGTTTTAGTTTTTATTTGATTAGTTTTATCTGCATTTGATTTACTATCTTTTATCATTTGTTCTTGAGTTTGCATATCTATTTTTATTCCATTTTTTGGTTTAAGATAGTTCAAGTCAACCAATATATCCAATATATGTCTAAAAGTTGGAACAGCAGATTGTGAAGCAAAATATTTGTAAGGTTTTTTTGCCTTAATAACTAATACTCCAATGGTATATTTATCTCCCTTGTCATCATTTGCAAAACCATAAAAACTACTATGATACTCTTTAACATAGTGTCCATGTTTTGCTATATGTGCTGTTCCTGTTTTTCCACCTACTTCAAGTCCTGGATATTGTGCTTTTACTCCTGTACCATGTTTTACAACTTGTAAAAGAATATTGTGTATATCTGTTGCAGTTTTTTTGCTAATCGCTTTTAGATTTCCAACTTTTGGATCTAAATAATAGTGTTTCCCTTTAGCATCTTTTAGATAATCTGCCAATCTAGGTGTAACAGCTATACCATTATTATTGAATGCAGAGTAAGCTTTAAATAGTTGTGCAAAAGTAACCATCATACCGTAACCATAAGAGCTATTTGCTCGGTGCATTTTATTATTGAGAAGTCTCAATGGTTTGAGTGAGCCAGGTAAATCACGTGAAAGATCTATGCCAGATGGTCTTGCTATTCCAAATTTAATCAATCCTTCTCTAAACTCTTTACCAGATAGTAGCCATGAGATTTGAGATATACCAATATTTGATGAGTGAATAATGATATCTGTTGCAGTTTGATATTTGAAAAAATCATCATCAGATATAAATCTATGTTTTCCTATTTGAAATCTGTGATAACCTGTATTAAAGAGTGTATTTGGAGTAACACGATGATGTTCTAGTGCTATAGATAGAGTAAGAGGTTTTATGACAGAACCAGCTTCATAAGGATATTCGGCAGCTTTAACAACCATAGAAGATATGTCTTCTTGTCTGATGTGTGCAGGATCATAACGATTTGATGATGCAAGAGAAAGTACTTTACCTGTTTTACTATCCATAATTCCTGCTATGATTTCATCAGCATCTATACTCTCTTTCATTTTATCAAGCATAAGTTCAACTCTTCTTTGTACAGAAAGAGGTATATTTAGATGCAAATCCATACCATTAACACGATGAATATCTATAAAGTTTTTATTGTGAATAATAGTTCCAACAACATCACGTTTACCTTGTATATATCCATCTTTTTTAGATCTAAGATACTTTTCATAATATCTTTCAAGACCTTTTTCTCCTAAAGGTCGAACATAGTTACCTTCTTTTTTTTTGCTTACATATCCTAAAAGAGGAGTTAGTATATCATGTAATGGAAAATGTCTACTTTCTTGATTTTCTATAATATCTAAACCATATACATACTCCATACCATTCCTATTTTTAACAGGACGAAAAACACCCAATTTTCTTAATTTATAAGATAGATCTTTAAGTTGCATAGCAGAGTGCTTATTGATTGTTGTAGATAGAATAATATTTCCCTTTATCTTTTTCCCATATTTATCTTTAAAAGATTTTAAAATATCTTTGGTGTTAATACCTGAATAGATAGAGAATAGTTTTACAAATAAACTTTTTTTATCTGGATCTATACTTTCTCCTCTCACGATAGCTTGATATGTTTTTGCTGATCTAACTAATGCATAGTTATCTTTAGATATTATGCTACCTCGTAGTGAACGATTTTGAATTGTATTATTATGAGATGGAAGTTTTCTAACATTAGTTATAGTTTTAAAAGCAGAAAATAAAAAACTACCTATTCCAATAGTTAAAAGTATAAATAGAAAAATGATTTTATTTTTTCTTCTGTAAATGATTTTATTTTGTATTTTTGAATTCATAAATTTCCTAATAGAATAGTATTTTATACAAATTTATCTATAAACTTGGTAAAATACTATTTAATATTAAAAAAGAAAGAGATATTTTATGATAGATAAACCACTTTTAGCTGGAGTTATAATTCTTTTAACATTATCGTTATTGATGAGTTATTCATTATCAACATATACCGTATTATTTTTTCATTATGATGATCTTCATTTTTTTATACGGCAAAGTCTATCAGTATTTATTGCTTTTATAATTATGGTATTGTTAAGTAAATTAGATCCTGATGTATGGTTTTCTCGTATAGGATTAACACTTTTTATTGTTTTTTTTATTTTACTTATAGCTATGCAGATGTTTCCACCTTCTTTAGTAAAAGCAGTAGGAGGTGCAAAACGTTGGATTCATTTAGGCTCAGTATCACTTGCTCCTGTTGAATTTTTCAAAGTTGGTTTTATCTTTTTTTTATCTTGGAGTTTTTCAAGAAAGTTGTTACATAAAAATAGAGTTGGTCTAAATGAAGAAGTTCGTGCATATTCTCCTTATCTATTTGTATTTCTTGTATCTGTTGTTATTATAGCTATATTTCAAAAAGATTTGGGTCAAGTAGTTGTTTTAGGGGCTACTCTTATGATACTTCTTCTCTTTGCAGGTTCATCTTTGAAATTTTTCTTTACTATGCTTAGTGGAGTTATAGTATCATTTATTGGGCTTATAGTTTTTGCTCCACACCGTGTTGCACGTATTAAGTCATGGTGGGGTACAGTACAAGATAGTATATTGTCACTATTTCCCTTTGAGTCTATTCAAAACTTGCGTATAGAGGTTACAAAAGCACCATATCAGATAACAAATTCTCTAAATGCTATACACAATGGAGGTATCTGGGGAAGAGGTTTGGGTAATGGTCAGTTTAAGTTAGGCTATCTATCGGAAGTTCATACAGACTTTATCTTGGCAGGTATTACAGAAGAGCTTGGTTTTGTTGGTCTATCATTTGTTACGGCAACTATTTTATTTATAGTATTTCGTATATTTAAAATAGCATCAAAAGTAAGAAATCCTATATATTATCTATTTTGTATAGGTGTAGGATTATTAATCTCTTTTTCTTTTATCTTAAATTCTTATGGTATATCAGGGATTACACCTATCAAAGGTATAGCAGTTCCATTTTTAAGTTATGGAGGGTCACATATATTGGCATCTTGTATAGCTATTGGTATGGTACTTATGATTTCAAAAAAAGTACCACATAATTAACAATAGGAGATTGTATGAGTATCATAATGACAGGTGGAGGAACAGGTGGGCATTTAGCCATCATTAGAGCAGTAAAAGATTCACTGGTTTTAGATAATAGTAAAGATTTAGTTTATGTTGGCTCAATGGCAGGACAAGATAGAGCTTGGTTTGAAGATGATAATGATTTTTCAAGTAAGTACTTTTTTGAGACGCGTGGAGTAGTAAATCAAGGTACTTTAGGTAAGGTAAAATCACTATTTATGATGCTAAAAGCTACATTGAAATCTATTGGAATTATACGTAAACATAAAGCAAAAGTTATCTTTTGTGTTGGTGGATTTTCAGCAGCTCCTATGGCGTTTGCTTCAAAACTTACAGGCACACCATTGGTTATACATGAACAGAATGCATCACTAGGTTCACTCAATAAACTTTTAAAACCTTATGCAAAATATTTTATATCATCATATTTAGATAAGAGTCCTATAAAGGCGTACCCTCTTAAAAATATATTTTTTACCAATGCACACTTAAGAGATAGTGTAAAAACTGTTATATTTGTAGGTGGCTCACAAGGTGCAAAAGCTATCAACACTTTAGCACTACAAATAGCACCAGAGTTAAAACAAAGAGGCATAAAGATAATTCATCAAGCAGGTAGTAAAAATATAGATGAGGTAAAAGAGGCATACTCCAAACTAGATATAGAAGCAGATGTATTTGGATTTACCAATAAACTAGCAGAATATATGAATAAAGCAGATTTTGCCATAGCAAGAGCAGGAGCTTCAACATTATGGGAACTTAGTGCTACAGCTCTACCTACACTCTTTATCCCTTACCCATATGCTACAAGCGACCATCAGTACTATAATGCTAAATTTTTAGTAGATAAAAATCTAGCATGGCTTATGAGAGAAGATGAATTGGATAGTAAAGAGATTTTAAAACTTCTTGATAGTGATATGAGAGAGAAGAGCCAAGCTCTTATGGATATAGTTCAAAAAGATGGAAGTTTAAAAATAGCCAAACTTTTAACACAAATTTAACACGATTTTCAACTATAATCTAGTTGATATTTACTAAGGAACAGTTATGAAAAAATTTACTATCTTTATAGTCTCTATATGGGTTATGGTTATACTTAATGGTTGTGGTGGTTCTACAGTTATTGTAACTAAAGTTAAAAGTGATGCAACAACACTATTTTTAGTAGATGCGAAGGGATACTCTTATGGAGGGGTACCATATAAGTGTGACTCTATGAGTAGTTGGAGTAAAACAACACCAAATGGGGAGTTTACATTCTATCCACCAGATAATTGTCAGTTTGATTTTACTGGATTGAATGGTACAACATCTAATGACCCAGATATAGATGATGTTATCTATATAGTAGATACTCTTGATAATGGTAAAAACAACATACCTTATGAGTGTAATAGCTTTGAAGGAGTTAACCATACCTACAATGATGGCATAGGTGATGGAAGTTTTGATTATGCTCCAAATGATAGTTGTGTTTTTTATCTTTAGATAATCACATTTTAGATAAAATATCTTCAATTAATTCAAGGGGCAAAAAGCCTCTTTATTTTAGGATATTTACCAATGGATATTAGAAAATCATTTTTAGACTTTTTTCAAAGTAAAGGGCATCAACTTGTACCTTCATCACCACTTGTTCCAGATGATGCAACACTTATGTTTACAAATGCTGGTATGGTTCAGTTTAAAAACATCTTTACAGGTGAAGCACCAATCCCTACTACACCTCGTGCAACTTCGAGTCAAACTTGTTTAAGAGCAGGTGGAAAACACAATGACCTTGACAATGTTGGTTATACATCACGCCACCATACACTTTTTGAGATGCTTGGTAACTTCTCTTTTGCAGACTACTTTAAAGAAGATGCTATAGCTTATGCTTGGGAGTTTATCACTTCAGAAAAGTATCTTAATCTTCCTATAGAAAAATTATGGGTAACAGTACACGATAGTGATGATGAAGCAGAAGAGATATGGAGCAGACATATATCTAAAGATCGTATAGTTCGTTTTGGTGATAAAGATAACTTCTGGCAGATGGGAGACACAGGACCATGTGGACCATGTTCTGAGATATTTTATGATCAAGGTGAAGAGCATTTTAACAGCCCAGAAGATAAAATGGGTGGAGAGGGTGATAGATTTTTAGAGATTTGGAACTTGGTATTTATGCAGTATGAACGTGATGAAAATGGTACACTAACATCTCTTCCAAAACCTAGCATAGATACAGGTATGGGACTAGAACGTGTAGTAGCCATAAAAGAGGGTAAACTTAACAACTACCACTCTTCACTATTTATGCCATTTTTAGAGAAAATTGGAGAGCTTGTAGGAACACCGTATGACTATGATGCATCAAATTCAGCATCATACAGAGTTATAGCAGACCATTTACGCTCTTGTTCATTTCTACTTGCTCAAGGTGTAAACTTCGATAAAGAGGGGCGTGGGTATGTACTTAGACGTATTATGCGTCGTGCTATTCGTCATGGGTATTTGTTAGGACTTCGTGAGCCATTTATGTATAAGCTTGTAGATACTTTAGTAGATACTATGGGTGAGCAGTATGACTATCTACCTAAACGTTCAGAGGCTATCAAAACAGCTATGAAGATGGAGGAAGAGCGTTTCTTTATGACTATTGAAGCTGGGATTAAACTTTTTAATGAGGAGCTTAAAAATACTAAAGATATATTTGATGGTGAAGTGGCATTTAAACTTTACGATACCTATGGTTTTCCTCTTGATTTAACTGAAGATATGCTACGTGAAAAAGGTATAAAGTTAGATATGGAAGCTTTCAATGCTAAGATGAATGCTCAAAAAGCACAATCTAAAGCAGGTTGGAAAGGTACAGGAGATGCATCAACTACAGGTGACTTTAAAGCACTTAAAGAGAATTTTAATGTAAATGAGTTTGTAGGGTATGAAACAACAACAACTAAAGCAAAAGTCTTAGCTCTTCTTGATGAGAACTTTAAAGAGATAGACTCTATAGATGGTAAAGGTTGGGTTCTTCTTGATAAAACACCATTTTATGCAGAGTCAGGTGGTCAAGTTGGAGATATAGGTACGATAGGTGTTGCAAAAGTTTTAGATACTAAAAAATTCTTAGATATGAATCTCTCTGAAGTAGAGGGAAAACTCTCTGTGGGTGATGAGGTAGAAGCAGTTGTAGATAATAGTCGTAAAGAGATAGAGAAACATCACTCTGCTACACACCTTCTTCACTCTGCACTAAGAGAGATACTTGGTGACCATATAGCTCAAGCTGGTTCACTAAATGACGATAGTCGTCTTCGTTTTGACTTTTCACACCCTAAAGCTATGACAAGTGAAGAGTTGGTTAAAGTAGAGTCTTGGGTAAACGATAAGATAGCACGAGCTATCTCTACAAAAACAGATGTTATGGGTATAGAAGATGCTAAAAAATCTGGTGCTATGGCTCTGTTTGGTGAAAAGTATGGAGATGAAGTTCGTGTAGTAAGCATGGGTGATGCCTCTACTGAACTTTGTGGTGGAACACATGTAGATAATATATCACAAATTGGTATATTTATGATAGCAAAAGAGTCAGGAGTCAGTGCAGGTGTTAGACGTATAGAAGCTATCTGTGGAAAGAGCGCAGTTAAAGCCGTAAAAGCTTTGCGTGATGAGCTAAATGACGTTAAAACTGAACTTAAAAATGTCAATCCTTTAGCAGGTATATCAAAATTAAAAGAGCAGATAAAAACATTGAAGTCTGAACTACAAATAGCACAATTAGCAACAAAAAAAGATCTTGATGCTAAAGATATAAAAGGTATCAATGTTATCGTAGAAGAGGTAGATAGTGGTGATATAAAAGAGCTTATAGATGAAGCTAAGAACCAATATGAGAAGATTGCTATTATGCTATTTCAGAAAAAAGGTGATAAAGTTATGATAGCTTGTGGTTCAAAAGATACTTCCATAAAAGCAGGTAACTGGATAAAGGCTATAGCACCTATCCTTGGTGGTGGAGGTGGAGGTCGTCCAGACTTTGCTCAAGCTGGTGGGAAAGATGCGTCTAAGATAGATGAGGCTATTGAGAAGTCATTAGCTTATTTAGATGAGAATATATAGTTACTATATGCTTTTCTTAACTATATGAGAGTTTTATGATACATTTAGCTTCAAACTCCTCAACACGTGCTTTACTTCTTAAGAAGTTTGGCATAGATTTTATACAAAAATCACCATATTATGATGAAGAGCAAATCACTACAACCATAGCAAAAGATTTTGTATATAAAGCAAGTAAAGGTAAACTAGAGTCTGCCATAGATGAGTTTGGACTAGATATACCTCTACTATGTGCCGATACAGTAATATCTTCACAAGATGGAACTATCTTGCGAAAAGCTAAAAATATAGATGACGCTAGACGTATTTTAAAGATACAAAGTGGCTCAACTATCTCCATCATATCATCACTTCACTACCGTTCAAAGAGTTTGGCATTTTCAGATATATCGGCTACAAATTACCATTTTGATAAATTTGAAGAGAATGATTTAGAAGAGTACCTTCAAAGTGGTCTTTGGAGAGATAAAGCTGGTGGATGTATGGTGGAAGGCTTTTGTAAAAAGTATATAAAGTCTGTTGATGGGTATGAGAGTACAGCGATGGGATTGCAGGTTGAAGTTTTGTTGCCATGGATAGGCAGATAGATATGTACAGTAGTGAACTAAAAGCCCTAAAAAAAGCAGGACGCTTTAGAGAGCGTAAGATTTTTGATGAAAATGTTATAGATATGGCATCAAATGATTATCTTGGATTGTCAAATAGTAAAAAGCAGTTTAAAAAAGCTATTAAGTTAGTAAAAAAATACGATACACTCACTTCCAAAGCTAGTATGTTGGTCAATGGTTATCACCCTATTCATAAGAAGTTTGAAGATACGATGGCAAAACAAAATGGCTTTGAAGATGGGATTGTAGTAGGTTCTGGATACTTGGCAAATATGGCACTTATTGAGGCACTTGTTCGCAAAGGTGATATGCTTTTTATAGATGAGGAGTATCATGCTAGTGGAGTTATGGCATCAGAGTTACTTGAAGATAGAGTAGTTAAATTTAAACATAATGATGCAAAAGATTTACAACAAAAGCTAGAGGAGTATCCAGCTAAAAGACAGGTAGTTGCTGTTGAGGGTATCTACTCTATGGGTGGAGATTTGTGTGAAAAAGAGATATTTAGCATAGTCGATGAGTACAAGACACTTTTTATAGTAGATGAAGCACACTCTTCAGGTGTAGTTGGGAAGAAGTTACTAGGGGTATTTGAATACTATGATATAGCCATAAATGAACGACATATCAAAATGGGAACATTGGGTAAGGCTTATGGAAGTTATGGAGCATATATATTGGCATCTTCTCATATAGTCTCCTTTTTGGTAAATCGTGGTAAGCCTATCATCTACTCTACAGCTCCATCTGTTTTTGATACTGCTTTAGCTCTTGTTAATTTTAAAGATATACAAAAGAGTGCAAAGAGATACAATAAAAAGATAAAAAAGAGACAATCTATTCTCTTTAAAGTACTTGGCATTAAGAGTAGTAGTCTTATATTTCCCATAGAGATGCCTAACAATCAATCTACACAGAGTATGCAAAAAAAGTTGCTAAAAGAGGGGTATTTAGTAGGTGCGATACGTCAACCTACTGTAAAAAGACCTATTATGCGTCTTATACCAAATGTAGGTGTCAAAATAGATAGTATAGTATCTGCTATAGAGCTAATTAAAGAGGATTTGATACAATGATATATATTTTAAAAAGGTTTAAAAGTGTTTAGTAGTCTTCTTAAGGGTTCTATAATATTAATAATAATGTTTGCCGTGGCACTAATGACAGCATTTATCTACGCATACAATGAGATCTCACTTGATGCAGATAAGCTTATCCACTATAAACCTGAAATATCTTCGGTTATCTACGATAGAAATGGAAAGATGTTAGCTTATGTTTTTAAAAAACAGCATCGTTTGTATGTACGTTATGATGAGATACCAGGATTTTTAGTAGAGGGTCTTGTAGCTATGGAAGATACAATGTTTTTTGAACATGATGGAGTAAATCCAAATGCTATTTTTCGTGCTATGGTTAAAGATATAGAAGCAGGTAGATTTGTAGAGGGAGGAAGTACACTTACTCAACAACTTATTAAAAATAAGGTCTTAACCAATAAGAAAAAATTGGTACGTAAGATAAAAGAGGCTATCTTAGCTATAAAGATAGAGCATGAACTGAGTAAAGAGGAGATTATAGAGCGTTATCTCAATGAGATATCTTATGGTAACAACTACTTTGGCGTAAAAACAGCAGCAAAAGGGTATTTTCATAAAGATATGAACGAACTTACCAAAAAAGAGATGGCAATGCTTGTAGGGCTACCAAATGCTCCTAGTTTTTATAACCCTTTAAGACACTATAAACGTGCTTTAAATCGTGCAAATAATGTCTTATATAGAATGAAAAGTATAGGGTGGATAACAAAGAGTGACTATCTAAAAGCTGTTAAAGAGTCACCAAAAGTATATAGAAGTTCACTTACACAAAATATAGCTCCTGCCATTGTAAATGAAGTATTAAGACGTTTTAAGGGTAAATTAGGTGATATTCGTACAGGTGGGTATAAGATATATACCACTATAGATATGAAACAGCAATATATCGCTAAAGAGGCAGTAGCATTTGCATATAAAAAAGCACTAAAAAGATACCATGAAAAAGCAAGTAAATCTACTTTAAATTCTGCATTTGTCTCTGTAGAGAGTGCAACTGGAGATATATTGAGTATGGTAGGAGGGGTGAATTATAAAAAATCTGTCTTTAATCGTGTAACACAATCAGAACGTCAACCTGGTTCATCTTTTAAGCCATTTATATATCAAACAGCACTAGATATGGGATATAACCCAGCAACTCCTTTGACCGATTTGGCAAGAACATTTCAGTACTACTACAAAGGTAAACCAAAAATCTGGTCTCCTAAAAACTATGAACATGACTTTAAAGGGTTTATATCTCTTAGAGATGCACTTGTTCACTCTCGTAATTTAGCTACTATTAATCTTGTATCAGATTTGGGAGTAAGTACCATTAGAAAAAGGTTAGCTTTTCTTGATGTTAAACATATTCCAAGAGATATGTCTATAGCTCTTGGTAACTTGGGTCTAAGTCCACTAAAAATGGCTGAAATCTTCTCTGTTTTTGCAAATAAAGGACATATGATAGCTCCACGTTTAGTTAGCAAGATAGTCTCTAAAGAGGGAGCAGTCATATATGAGACTCGTCCTAAAGAGATAGCAAACTTTACAACACCTGAACAAGCTTACCTTATGACAGATATACTAGAAGATGTTATCAAAAGAGGTACAGGGCGTAATGCAAAGGTAAAAGGTATAGAACTAGCAGGTAAAACAGGTACAACCAATAACAATGTAGATGCTTGGTTTTGTGGATACTCTCCAACCATAGAAACCATTGTATGGTTTGGTAGAGATAACAATAAACCCATAGGAAGAGGAGCAACAGGTGGTTCTATATCTGCTCCTGCTTTTGCGTACTATTATAAAAAATTATTGAAAGTATATCCAGACATAAAGCGTACATTCGATATACCTGCTGGAGTATTTAGAGGTAAATATAATGGAAAAACAGAACTATATACAAAGCAGTCACCACTACCTGATAGTTATGAAAAAAGTTTAGATAAACAAAACAATATAGATAGCTCATCAGATGATGAAGATAATGGTATGGCACCAACAATAAACATAGATGATGACTCTTCAGATGTAAATGAAGACGATGATCCTCTACACCCAAAACATAAAGCACCTCTAACTCCAGTATCTGAAGATAGTGGAACACTTTTTTAGGAGGATATATGCATAGTTTTGCCCCAGAGATTTTATTGATTACCATATTGAGTCTAGTTATATTTTCAGATGCTCTTGCAAATAGACTAAAAATCCCATCAGTATTTATACTACTTATTGGTTCATATTTGGTCTATAGATACTTTAAATTAGCAGTTCCCATAGATTTAGCAGAGAACTTCTCTACTGTTATATTATTTTGTATTCCACTTATCTTTATGGGTGATGCTCTACATTTGCATTTTTCAGATATCAAAAAATATGCATGGAGTATCTTTTACTTAGCAGTAGTTGCTGTTGCCCTCTCCATAGTTATTGGAGCTAGTTTATCATATTTTAATCTTTTTGAAGGCTTAAGTATAGGTGCTTATGTAGCACTATTTGCTATCAATATGGCTACAGATGCAGTCTCAGTTCAGTCTGTACTTTCACGTTTTAAAGGTATAAGTCACGATATAAAAGTTCTTATAGAGGGTGAATCTTTAGGTAATGATGCCACCGCTGTTATAGCATTTTTCTTTATAGGGTTACCATGGATGTTGTCTGGAACTATAGATGCTAGTGATGCAACAATAGATGCACTAAGAGTATTTGTAATTAGTAGTTTTATGGGTATTGTTTTAGGCTATAGTTTCTATATGCTTATGAAGCTATTTTCAAATAAAAGAGGTGAACTTTTTGCATTTGTAGTGGAGGCTTATTTATCTTATGTTTTAGCAGAAGAGATGCACGTAAGTGGTATATTGACTCTTATAGTAGCTGTTGTTGCAACAAAAGCTTGGATAGATTTAGATTTAGCACAAAAGAGTGACAAAAAGACAAAAAGTTTTATGCGTTCTATGCGTCTATCTCAAATACAATCAACCACCACGGAAAGATTAGAGTATATCTATGAGATGGCAAAAGAGTTTGGATACATTGGAGCTGTTGTTATATTTTTTGCATTAGCAGAGATGGTAGATTTTCATAAACTATGGGAGTATAGATGGCAGATAGTTACTATGTTTACAGTTACTACATTCATACGTGCCATATCTATGGCTAAATTTGCATTTTTTGGTAGAGTAAAGTTGCTTAGTTACATTAAACCAGTAGGCTTAGAGGGATGGTTCATCTTAACTTTTTCTGGTATGAAAGGTGCATTATCTATAATATTGGTACATATGATACCAGATAGTTTTGCACATAAAGAGATGTTTGAAGCAGTAACCATAGGCGTAGTAGTACTATCTATCTTTATCTATGGAACAGTGCTATGGACATATTTCACATTTTTCAAAAAAGAAGAAGAGAAACATATATTTAATTAATACTATTTTAGCTTATTTTTTATGATATAATCAAACATAAAGCAATAAAGGAGAAAAGATGCAAACCTTAACCATAAATGTTGATGATAGCTACCTTGAGCAAATTCTTAATTTTTTGCAAAATATTCCTAAAAATAAAAGAGAGATTTTTCATCATCAAAAGATAGATATATCAAATCATAAACCTAATATTGTAGAAAATAATTTTTTAGTTTTATTGGAAAATGGGCCTACTATTTCAGATGAAGAGGCAAAAGAGTGGGAGAAAAATATTAATAGTGGGTATAAATCTTGGAAAATAGAAGAATTTTAATAGATACTTCTATTTTTATAGAGTATTTTAGAAAAGAGAATAAACAAAAAAGTATGCTTTATCGTTTAACAAAAGAGGGTTATAGTTTGATAACTTCGGCTATTTGTTACTTTGAATATATGTCAGGTTCTAAAAATAAAGAGTTTGATAAACTTCTTTTTGAGAATATAGAAGTCTTAGTATTTGATAAAAATCAAGCCTATATTGCCTCTGAAATTTATCAAGACCTAAAACAGAGAAATAGTCTAATAGAGTTTAGAGATATTTTGATTGCTTCATCTGCTATAAGTGAAGATATTTCTCTTGTAACGCTCAATAAAAGGCATTTTGAACGTATAAAAGGTTTGAATTTATTGGAAATATAATCTCTCCATCTAAACTTCACTATAGATAATATCTTTTAACTCTTGTATCTTGATAGGTTTATGTAGTATAGCATTTGCTCCAGCTTCTTTCATATCTTGATTTGTATTTTCATCGCTATCTCCTGTAAGACCATAAATATATATATTTTTTCCTTTTGGTAAAGAACGAATAATTTTTATAGCATCTGTTCCTGTTAATATTGGCATATTTTGATCAATTAGGATAATATCAAAGATATTATCTTCATCTTTAAAGATATCTACAGCTTCTTGTCCATTTTTAGCTAATGTATATCTACATCCAAATTTATTTACTATCTCTGACATTAGTCTTAAGTTAATTGGATTATCATCAGCTATAAGTATATTTTTATCTATAGTTTTTATGCTACTGTTAGACTCTTTTTTATCTTCATTATTGCTATAACCTTTAGTAAGTTTTTTAAATGCATTAAATAGTGCTTGTGGTAATATAGGCATTTCCAACACCGTAATATCTTGTGAAAACTTAGATACATCAGAAAAGACATCTGTCTCAAGAATAATTAAACGTTCATCTATAGATTCTATAAATTTTTTACATTTATTAGTAGTATAGTCAAGTTTCATAGCAACATAGATATTTTCTTTTTTATTTGTATGTTTTATTGCATCTTCTGAAGTAATTATCTCATAAGGGATATATAGTGCTTTAAAATATTTTGTAAAGTACTCTATATATCTATGTTTAGATAACTCTCCATCAATAACATAAATCATTGGTAATTCATAGTTATCTATATCTATAGATATACCTGTATTATCTATGGAATTACAAGGAATTTCTATACTAAATGTAGACCCCTTATTCTCTTCACTTTGGATATATAGATCCCCTCCAAGAAGTAGGGCTAGTTGTTTAGATATAGTTAGTCCTAGACCTGTACCTCCATATTTACCCGATGTTTCAATACTTGCCTGTGTAAAAGGTTTAAAAATATCTTTTTGATTTTTTTGAGATATTCCTATGCCTGTATCAGATACTTTACATATCAATGTATCAGTTGTCGCTTCATATAGAAACTCAAGAGCAACCATACCACCAACATCTGTAAATTTGATAGCATTACTCAATAGGTTATTTAAAACTTGTTTAATTCTAAAAGGGTCTGATTTTATGAGATAAGGTATATGAGGGTCATAATATATTATAAAATCTATATCTTTTTGTAGAGCATTATGATAAAAAAGTAGTGCAGTATTTTCCATAACCTCCAATAGTGAAAAAAAATGATTATTTATCTCTATTTTCCCCATAGATATTTTATTCATATCTAGTACATCATTTATTAACGCTACAACCATCTCGCTACTTTTATATGCAGCTTGTATATACTCTTTTTGTTTTGGTTTTGCATCATCTTCAAGAAGTTCTAAAAACCCCATAACTGCATTCATGGGAGTTCGTATATCATGAATGACTGATGAGAAAAATTGATTGGCTTTAACTAGTTCATTGTTTTGATTAATCATAATTATTCCTACTATATATTTTAATGGGTTAACATTTATCTTTAAATGATTCAATAAGTTTTATATACATACCTAGCGATCCCATAGGAGCTATGATAAAAAGTGTTATACCATTAGCTAAAGGATATACAAAATAGTATTTTGAATCAATAGTAAGAGTTAATATATTTATCTTATTGACAAGATGTACAATATTTTGTTCCTCTTTTTTTAGATAATCTTGAATCGAGTCAATAAAATATTGGTCATTTTCATCATTATATTCTGTAGAGCTGTAGTTTAGTAATGCTTCCCCTTTTTGTTTATATACTGCCAATATATTGTTTGGTAGATGTTTACGGCACAACTCTTGCCATCTAGTTAGCTCATCATTACTTACTATTTGTTTTGTCTCTTCTTTTTGTTTTATCTCTTCTTTTTCGGGCAATAGGTTTTCTTCTACCAATGATTTAATCTTATCTGTAGTATTATGTTCTTCACGATATGTATAGATAAGTCTTAAAAAAGATGATAGAACTTTTTTATGAAATGTTTGCATAGTTACTTCTTTATTTCCTTGTTCTGAACTAGTTGTAGGAATTTCTCCAAGTAAAATTCTTCCATTAGATGAATCTAAAAAAATTTTACTAGACAAGATATTATTTAGAGAATATTCGGTAGTAAGATGGTAATTTTTATTAAATATTTCTATTTTTTCTTCCATTATTTGGCTCTCCTTTTTTAAAAATCAATACTTTTAAGTAGTGTAAGTATCTTACCTAATGGTATTTTTTTATCTGAGACAGATACAATTATGTTTGTACTATCAACTTTTTTACAAATGATACGTTCTTCTAAATCGACTACGATGATTTCAAATTTATCTTCTTTGCATATAGGAAATATCTTTTTTATATATTGTACAAAAGATTCTTGATTGTGAGTTTTACTAAGTATATTATGCTGTATTTTTGTATCTTCTATATTTATATTATATAAAGCCGTGACACCATCAATATTTTTTACAAGTTCAAATAATTTATCTAAATTTTGTTGAGATTTTCTATGCATACCTAATCCTTCCTTTTTAAGATATATCGTTAAATAAGATTTAATCTAAATATAAAATATATACACAAAATCTTATGATAGGGACTATATAGTCCCTATAGTCTAGTGGTAATTTAAAAATTTATTTTAAATTACGTATAAGAGCATTCACAAATGAAAGTAATTGTGGAGTAACGCCTTGAAGATCTTCATTGGTTACTTCTATATTTGCTAGAACTGCCATAAGTTGTTTGTAGAACTCTGCTGCATCTATGTCTCCACTTTTCATTGCGTTTAGTGCTGTTTCTGCTTCTGCTATTGCATTTTGTGCCATTGTTGTTTTCCCTCCCATGTGGGTTTCTCCTTATGAAATACGAATCTAAAATATAAAATAAAGTTTTTTAAAATTAGACAACAATGAGTTATTGTCTAATAATCAGCTTTTTAATTAGAGTGCTTTTAATTCTTCTGCAAATTTTTTCAATGCGATAGTCAATCCACCCATTTTGTATCCCTCTGGTGCACTAACACCTAAAGCAATATCTTCACCAAGATCTCTAATGGCAAGAGAACCATTTTCAGCAGAGATGATCATCTCTTTAAGTGCTCCAACTTCTGTATTTATAAGTAATCCATTAGTCATTACTGAAAGTAGTGCTGCCATATCTGCTGCAATAGCATCTGCTTCTTGATCTGAGTTGAAATGACTTGCCATCTCTAGACCTTCTGCTGTTGCAATTACTGCACCATTAAGTCCCATTTTTTTAGTAAAATCATTAAGAAGTTGATCTCCTTGAGTTGTTAATGCGCCTATATTTAAATCCATAATATAAATGCTCCTTTTTAAAATATATTTGCATAGATTATGTAAACTATGCATAGTGAAATAATAGCATAACTTAATTTAATAAAAAGTTTAATTTTTGATTATATTTATATATTATTTTTTTTTTGGGGGGGGGTGAGATAGTAGATTTAAAGTTTTTTTTGTAACATCGGTTCATAATATTGTATATGATAAAACTCAACACTTTTTACTAAAATTTTCACTATAATTTTATAATTAAAAATTAGGTAGTAATTATGATAGATTTGAAATATATTCAGAACAATTTTGAAGAGGCTAGTTTAAGGCTTCAGAAAAAAGGTGTAGATACATCTACATTGGAAAAACTTAAGATACTTTTTTCATCACTTAAAGAGGCAAATGCTACATTGGAGTCTATGAAGGCAGAACAAAATAGTATGTCTAAACTTTTTGGGCAGTACAAAAGAGAGGGTAAAGATATATCTGAGCTTAAAGCTAAGGTAGATGCCAATAAAGAGGCAATGGTACCAGCACAAGAGAAAGCACGTAATGCTGAAGAGGCTCTTTATGCTGTAGCTTTGGCTATCCCTAATTTTCCAGATGATTCTGTTCCAAATGGTGCAGATGAAGATGACAATGTAGAGATTCGTAAAGTTCTTGAGCCTAGAAGTTTTGAGTTTAAACCAAAAGAGCATTGGGAGCTATCTGAGATAAATGGTTGGATAGACTTTGAACGTGGTGTAAAGTTGGCTAAAAGTCGTTTTGCCATACTCAAAGGTGAAGCGTCAAGACTTGAACGTGCATTGATTAACTTCTTTTTAGATATGAATAGACAAAAAGGCTTTGAAGAGTACTCTGTACCATTTATAAACAATGCAACTATGTTACAAGGTACAGGACAGTTACCAAAATTTGGTGATGACTTGTTTAAGATAGAAGATGAAGATTTGTATCTTATTCCAACAGCAGAAGTACCATTGACCAATATGTATAATGATGAGATATTATCTGAAAAAGAGCTACCACTTCTTATGACAGGATATACTCCATGTTTTAGAAAAGAGGCAGGTAGTGCAGGGCGTGATACAAGAGGTATCATACGTCAACATCAGTTCAATAAAGTAGAGATGGTAGCTATAGCTCACCCAGATAAGTCAGATGAAGTATTTGAACTTATGGTTCAAAATGCATCAGATATATTAACAGCTCTTGGTTTACCTCATAGATTGGTAGAGCTTTGTGGTGGTGACTTGGGTTTCTCAGCAGCAACTACCATAGACCTTGAAGTGTGGCTACCAGGACAAAATCAATATCGTGAGATAAGCTCTATCTCAAATACTCGTGACTTTCAAGCAAGACGAGCTAAAATCCGTTTTAAAGATGGTAAGAAAAATAGACTAGTACATACTCTAAATGGCTCATCTTTAGCTGTAGGTAGAACTATTGTTGCTATTATGGAAAACTATCAAAATGAAGATGGAACTATTGATATTCCAGAGGTATTACACAAATATATGTAATATTAAATGAGTGGAAGATAGATTACTCTATCTTTCTTTTAGCATGGTTTGAGTTTCCCTTTCATACTTAAGTAGCTATTTAATGCACCTATGTATGCTCTAGCAGAGGCTAACATAGTATCTATGTTTAGTCCATGTCCTATGATGGCTTGTTCTTCATTGAAAGATACTTTTACCGTTACACTTGCTAAGGCATCTTTGCCTTTACTTACAGATTTTACTTTGTACTCTTCAAGTTTTCCATGGTATCCTGATATACGGTCAATAGTTTTAAATACTGCATCTATAGTACCCTCTCCAATTCCAGCTTCTATAATCTCATTATTCTCTTTTTTTATCTTTACGGCTGCACTTGGTACACCATTTGAACAGTCCATTAACTGTAGAGATATTAACTCATATATCTGAGTAGCTTTAGTCATCTCATTTGTTACTAAAGCTCTTAAATCATCATCATATATATCTTTTTTCTTATCGGCTAAGATTTTAAAACGTTCAAATGAAGCATTTAGTGCTTCGTTATCTAAACTAAAACCAAGTTTTAATAACTTATCTTTAAATGCTGCACGTCCTGAGTGTTTACCCATTACTAAAGTATCATCTTTGATCAAACCTATACTCTCGGGAGTGATAATCTCATAAGTCTCTTTATTCTTTAAGACACCATCTTGATGTATGCCAGATTCGTGAGAGAATGCATTTTTACCGACAATAGCCTTGTTTGGTTGAGGTTCTATGCCTGTTATGGTTGCGATAAGACGACTTGATGGATATATCTCTTTTGTATTTATGTTTGTTTTATAGTTTGCAAATATATCTGAACGTGTTTTTATTGCCATTACTATCTCTTCAAGAGCTGCATTTCCTGCACGTTCACCCAAACCATTGATAGTACATTCTACTTGTCTAGCTCCATTTGCTACAGCCTCTAACGAGTTGGCAACACCCAAGCCTAAATCATTGTGATTGTGTACAGAGATGATGGCTCTACCTTGAGTATATTGGCTCATCTCTTTAACCATAGCTCCTATCTCAGATGGAAGTCTAAAACCTACTGTATCTGGTAAGTTTATGGTAGTAGCTCCTGCTTCTATAACTGCATCGCTCACCTCTTTTAAAAATCCTATATCTGAACGTCCTGCATCTTCACAGCTAAACTCTACATCATCTACAAATGTACGAGCATACTCTACAGCTCTAACGGCTCTTTTTATCACTTCATCAGGAGTCATCTTAAGCTTATACTCCATATGTATCTTAGATGTAGCTATGAATGTATGGATACGCTTTAAATTTGCCTTAGCTATGGCTTCTCCTGCTGATTTTATGTCGGAGTCTATGGCACGAGCCAATGAACATATAGTCGAGTTTTGAACCCTTTGTGCTATCTTCTCTATGGCATCAAAGTCACCAGGACTTGCTGCTGCAAAACCTGCCTCTATGATGTCAACACCTAAACGCTCTAACTGTACAGCTATTTGTATCTTCTCTTCGGTGTTCATAGAAGCCCCAGGGCTTTGTTCACCATCTCTTAAAGTTGTGTCAAATATCTTAATAGTATCTTGTTTCATTTTATTGCCTCGATAAAAAATGCTAAATGCATAGTGGTTGTCTAATTTTACCTAAAAATTGGTTAGGAGCATTAGAATAGTTTGTTTATTGTCTAAAAGGGTGGATAGTTGTACTATTAGAGAGTAAGTAGTAGCAGGAGAGTTGTATCTTTAGTGAAAATTGTTTGTATTTTTATGATATTTTTCATAATGCTCTCCTGTAATTTTTTGTGATTATACTGTAAAATTATAGAATTTCAAAGTCAAGTAAGAGTTTACTTCTCTTACTCCTCCTCTTTTTCATCTTCTTGTTCAGCTTTTGCTATCTGTTCTTGGTGAGCTAGACGACTTGGCATATGGTTCTCTTTTTCATAATCTTCGATAATAGAACGTACCTGTTTCCCCTCTATAACTTCTACCTCTAAAAGTACAGAAGCCATATTTTCAATAGCTTTAGAGTACTCTTTGAGAGTACCTTTTACATAGTTGTAACGCTCATTTAGTGTAGAACGGATAAAGTTATCCATCTCTTCAGCCATCTTTTCACTATAGTCTGTACTAACTGCTCCACCACCTAAAAATGAGTTTGTAGAGCGTGAAAGTACCATAAGTCCAGCTACATCAGTCATACCATATACAGATATCATATCTTTTAGTATGGCAGTAGCTCTATCGAGGTCATTACCAGCTCCCGTTGATATTTCACCTATAAACACCTCTTCAGATGCACGACCACCAAGAAGTACATCTACTTCAGCCATAAGTTCATGTTTTTGTTTTAAGAAACGCTCTTCATCTTCTGGTAGGTGAAGTGTGTAACCTAATGCTCCTAAACCACGAGGTATGATGGATACTTTCGTAACTCTTGTTGCACCTTTACTAAGCTCAGCCATAAGAGCATGACCACTCTCATGGTATGCAACTATTCTTTTTTCTATTTCATTTATCTTACGGTTTTTCTTCTCTAGTCCTACAAATGAACGTTCTATAGACTCAAGTAGATCAGCTTGTTCTATCTCTTTTTTATCTTGTCTTCCTGCAAGCAAAGCTGCCTCGTTAATAATATTTGCTAAGTCAGCACCAGCTAGTCCAGCAGTCTGTTTCGCAACAATTTTTAGATTTACCTCTTTAGATAGCTTAACATCTTTTGAGTGTACTTTTAAGATGGCTAAACGACCATCATAATCAGGCTTATCTACAAGAACTTGTCGGTCAAAACGTCCTGCACGAAGTAGGGCAGCATCTAGTGTCTCTGGTCTGTTTGTTGCAGCAAGGACTATGACTGGGGTATTTGTACCAAATCCGTCCATCTCTGCAAGAAGTTGGTTTAGAGTCTGTTCACGCTCATCATTTCCACCCATCTGACCACCACTTGCTCTACTTTTACCAATAGCATCTATCTCATCAATAAAAATGATAGCAGGTGCTTCTTTTTTTGCTTGAGCAAATAGATCACGTACACGACTAGCTCCAACACCTACAAACATCTCTATAAATCCTGAACCACTTACAGAGAAGAAAGGAACAGATGCTTCACCAGCAACAGCTTTTGCTAAAAGTGTCTTACCTGTACCAGGAGGTCCTACTAAAAGTAGCCCTTTTGGTATCTTTGCTCCAAGTTCCATATATCGTTCTGGAAATTTAAGAAAATCAACTATCTCTTTAACTTCATCTTTTGCCTCTTCTACCCCTTGAACATCAGAAAATTTAGTATCTGGTTTTTCAGAGTTGATAAGTTTATCGGCTTTACCAGCACCCAAAATGCCACCACCCATTCCTTTGCTCATTTTTCGAGCTAAAAATATCCAGATACCAAAGAAGAGAAGGATTGGCAATATAGAGCTTATAAGTTCGCTAACTAAGCCACCACCCATAACACCCTCATAGCTAATGCCTTTTTTCTCTAGTAGAGGAACAAGTTCTTTATCGTAAGTAGGTATATTTTCTGCTATATATCTTATTTTCTTTCCATTACTCGTTGAGATAGCTTCTATTGTATTTTGTGCTAGTTTTACTGAAGATATATCACCACTTTCTATTTTCTTTTTAAGTTCAGAGTATTTCACTGATTTTGTTTGTGATATATTTTGGTTCATATTCATCATATTTCCCAAACTATCGTTTTCTCCTATAAATGCCTTAAATACCATAATAATAACTATAGATATAATAGCAAATGCAAGTAGTGGGTTGTTATTGAAAAAATTATTGTTGTTATTATTGTTTTGATCATTATCTTTATTGGACATTGATTTCCTTTATCTGTATGGTTATTCTATTTTTTATAGACAAGTGTTACCCACTCATCTTTTAATGTTCGTTTCTCTAAGTTAAGATCTTTGAAAGATTCTTTAACCAATTCCTCTTTTTTATCTAATATACCTGAAAGTATCAAGTAACCACCATCTTTTGTATCATTTTTTAGATCTTTTGCGATAAAACGAAGCACATCAGCTATGATATTGGCTATTACTACATCGTAATTACCTTTGGCTTTATCTACAGAACCTTCCCAGAGTTTATCGTAACTCTCATTGTTTAGTTCAAAGTTTTGTTTACAGCTATCTACAGATATAGGGTCAGTATCGCACAGCTCTACAGTTGCTCCAAGTTTTTTGGAGGCTAGTCCCAAGATACCAGAACCACAACCAACATCTAGCACTAAATCATTAGCCTTTACATACTCCGATACAGCATTTAAGCATGAGAATGTTGTAGCGTGATGCCCTGAACCAAATGCAAGAGCAGGGTCAATCTTAATATTTATAAGATTTTCTTTTGGTTCATACCAACTAGGAAATATATAAAATTTTCCAGCCTCTATAGGCTCTATGGAGTCTTTATATTTTTGTATCCAGTCTTGATTCTCTTTCTCTTGGATAGTATAGTTCATAGATATATTGCCATCTAATGTATCGCTTAATGATATAAGAGCATCTTTAACGTAAGTTAAATCAGATTCGCTACGAACGATTATCTTCTCATATCCTATCTCTACACCATCATTTGCTATATTGGCTACAAAGTCTGCTATGAACTCTACAAAATCATCATTTAGTGCAATAGTTAATTCATAATATCTATTTTTCATTGATTATTTCCTCAATATTGTTTGTTTTTAAAAATGCCTCTTCTAAATCAAGTGTACCTTCATAGAAGGCTTTTCCTACAATCGTTCCATCTATCCCTGCTTCAAGTAGAGCATCAATATCTCTCATATCTTTAAGCCCACCACTAGCAATAGTCTCTAAACCAGAAGCCTCTTGAATAGATTTTGTAAACTCAACATTGACACCAGTCATCATACCATCACGACCAACATCTGTACATATAATCGCCTCAACTCCACAGTCAGCAAAAGCACGAGCTAAATCAGTAGCCTTCATATCTGAAGTCTTGGCCCAACCCTCAACAGCTACCATACCATCAATAGCATCAATACCCACAACTATAGGATACTTTTTTGCCATATCTTTAACAAATTGTGCATCTTTAACAGCTATAGAACCAAGAATTAAACGGTCAATTCCAAGCTCTAGGTACATCTTGATGGTCTCTTCATCTCTTATCCCACCACCAAGTTCTAGTTTTAGATTACAATTCTTGCGTATCTTTCTAATCTGCTCCAAATTTTCAGGCTTTCCTGCAAATGCACCATTTAGGTCAACAAGGTGAACCCATTTGCTCCCTAACTCTTCAAATCTCTTAGCCACTTGCCACGGTTCATCACTATATATCTTTGCACTCTCCATTAAGCCTTTGCTTAATCTTACTGCTTTACCATCTTTTAGGTCAATCGCTGGTAGTATTGTCATTTTTTTATTCCTTTAAATAAGTCTATTAATTTATCTTTTACTGGTTGAAATCTATCATCTTTAAAATCAAATTGAGGATAAGGGTATAAATCTCTGTATAAATTGGCTATAGGTTTTTTATTTGGTTTTAGTTTTTCTACATCTAAACACTCTACTAATTTATCAAAATGTTCATAACACTCTTTTTTGTTTATGGTTTCTACTAGAAAATAGTCTAAATTTTTATCAAAAATATAAACATCTATTTCAATTTTCCAATCTAATTCTTTTATTAATTTATCAAAACATTTTTTAGAGTTTTCCATTCCATTACAATTTTTATCATCTTCTTCAAAGTCACTATCAAAGATAAAGAGGGCTTTTTTTATCTCAAAACCTATTTTTTGAGAAAGTCTATTATATTTTATATGATTTTTATCTAAAAGTTTAGATTTACTTCCCATAACTTCAATATAGTTATTAAAATTTATATTATCTAAAATATCTATCTCTTTATATGTTTTCAAATCATTCAAAAGTTTAACGATAAAATTTTTATCATCATTTCCTTCAACAAAAATTCTTAGAGACATCCTCGTACCTCATGCTCTTGTTCTATCTCATCTATAAACCAATCATAAGGGTAAACAAAAGCTTTTATATTTTCTTCTCTTTTACATAGTTCTATAAATATTATCTCTTTATCTTCTAATTTTTTAGCCACCCTAGCATAAGACTCTATAGACTCTTTTGAGTGGGTTGTAGCGAAGACTTGAACATTTTGTTGTTTTGAGATACTCAGGATTATTTCCCATAGTTTGTCTAGGTTTGTGTAGTGGATTCCATTTTCTATTTCGTCTATAAATAAAATACCATCTTTATTTATTAAAATTGAACTGACAATAGCTATATATCTTTTTAAACCATGCCCTAACTCTGATACATTTTGAAAAGTATCAAGTGTCTTTAAAAATACTTGTGGTTTTTCTTCTATAATATCAAATTCCAAAATATTACTATCAAATTCATTTAAAATCTTATTTAGTTTATCTCTTTTTCTTTGTTTTTTGATTTTATTAAAAATATTATCTATTAATTTATTATCTACCATATAACTAGGAATAAAATTATAACTAGTATTTGTAAAAGATAATTCAGTATTTTCAGCAACAAGAGATTCATCTTTTTTTAATGTTGACTTCAATTCAAAAGTATTTGTTTTTATCTTTATATTATAATATTTATTATTAATAATTTTCAGTTCATTACCACTAATCTTATTTGGCATTCCCCTAAAGCTTTCTATTGTTATAAATGTACCAAGAATATCTTTATCTTTTTTATTTCTAGTATCAGCAACAATATAAACAGCCTCCATAAAAGCCGTCTTCCCCACATTATTTTTCCCACCAATAAGATTAACTCTACCAAAGCCCTCTGCCTTGAAGTCTTTAAAACATTTAAAATTTTTGATCTCTATATTTTTTATGAAATGTTCGTTCATTGGTTTTCCTTTTGGGCTATAGATTTACAAAATTCTCTATGATTTTTAAGCCATTTTTATGACTCTTTTCTGGGTGTGGTTGTATGCCGTAGATGTTATCTTTATTTACAGCACTTACAAATTCATAGCCATAATATGTTTTTCCTATGGCATATTTGTCATCACATACTGCATGAAAAGAGTGGACAAAATAGAGATAAAACTCTTCTTCCAATCCTTCAAAAAGTTTGACATCTTTTTGTTTAAAAAGTTCATTCCAACCCATATGAGGAACTTTTAGTTTATGGTCAAACTTTGACTTATCAAACGCTACTACTTTACCTTCTATGAGTCCTAAACCTTCAGTTGCACCAAACTCTTGAGAACTCTCAAAAAGAAGTTGCATTCCAAGACAGATGCCCAAAAGAGGTTTTCCACTCTTTGCATACTCTTTGATGGCACTATCCATTCCATTACTTTTTAGATGCTCCATAGCATCACCAAAAGCACCAACTCCTGGTAAGATAAGCTTATCGTAGTTTGCAAGTTTTTCAGGATTACTCTCTAGCCTAGTATCAGCACCAACTTTTTTAAATGCATTTATAACAGATGCTAAGTTACCCATATTATAATCGACGATTCCAATCACGTTGATTTCCTTATGTAAATTAGTGTGATTATAGCCAATTAATTTAAAAAGATATAAATCTTTATGCGTTTTAGATAAAATATAGTTAATTGTACAAGAGGAGTATTTTTGGATTATATTATATATTTAATTTACAAATTTTTTGAATTTCTATTTCGTTTTTTACCAAGAGTTTTTATGAAAAATATATTGCATTTTATGGCTTATTTAGGGTATGTTTTAGATAAAAAACACTATAAGATAGCTAAAGCAAATTTAGATTTGGCATTTGGTGATAGCAAAACAGAAGATGAAAAGAGAGATATTATTAAGAGTTCCTTGATAAATATGGCTTATAATTTATATGAGTTTATAGTTCTTCAAAAAGCCCCTTTGGATAGTATGAAAAAGAAGATCCATTGTGTAGAGAATGAAGAGATAATTTTAAAACTTTTAGAAGAGAATAAAAAGATTATAACAGTTTCGGGACATTATGGATGTTGGGAGTTATCTTTACCATTTTTTGCAACATATTATAATCCTTTGACCATTATAAGTAGAAAGCTAAATAACAGATATATAAATGATATCTTTACCAAAGCAAGAGATAGACAAAATTTGCAGATGTGTGAAAAAGATGGTGCAGCTAAGTGTATAGTTAAATCATTGAAAAATAGTAGAACAATAGCATTGACTATAGATCAGAGTATCAATCCAAAGCAAGGTGTTGATGTTAATTTTTTTGGACATAGAGCATCTCAAGTAGATTCTCCTGTACGCTTGGCATCTAAATTAGGTGCTGTTATAGTTCCTATATTTAGTATAAGAGATGGATTTGAAAAACATAGATTGGTTTTTTTAGAGCCAATAGAAGTTAAGCCAAATATGACAGAACAAGAGGTTCAAAAACTATCTCAAAATCTTTCAGATATTTTAGAAGAGCAGATTAGAAAGAAGCCAGAAGATTGGTTTTGGCAACATAGAAGATGGAAACTATACTACCCTGAGATATATAAAAAATGAGAATATTGATACTAAGTGATGGGCGTTTAGGTCATCTAAACCAGTCAATAGCTTTAGCAAAGTATCTAGGTTATGAGTATGATATAGTTGAGGTTAGATTTAAAAGTAGATTTTTAAAGTCTATTACATATCTGTTGGATAGGTGTAATATTTTATCTAAAAGAGTTTTTATAGCAGATGTTAAAAAGAGTTACAATGTAGTAGTTGGTAGTGGCTCAACAACATACTATGCAGTAAAAACTTTAGCTAAAGATATGAGAGCCAAGTCTATTGTGATGATGTTGCCTCGTGGATATAGATATGATTTTGATTATATATTTTCTCAAAGTCATGATAATGCACCAAAATATAAAAATATTATAGAGATACCTGCCAATTTTGCTTATGTTGAACCAAAAGGGATATATCTATCAAATAGAAAATCCATAGCCATTATTGTAGGTGGGGATAATAGTATTTTTACTATATCAAAAGAGAGATTAAAATCTCAACTTGATTTTATAGTTGGCTATTATGATGGGTATGATATAGCTATTACCACCTCTCCTCGAACATCTAAAGAGATAGAGAGCTTGGTTGAGTCATATCATTTTGAATATGAGGTAATATTTTCAAAAAATAGAGTAAATCCAATATCTGATTTTTTAGAGCAGTGTGAAGTAGTCTTTATCACAGGAGATAGCACGTCTATGATATCTGAGGCTATATCTTATGGTAAATCAGATGTAGTTATATTGCCATTAGATAGTAAAAAAGATAATAAATTTGAACATTTTATAGAAGATTTACAAAAAGATGGATATGTGCATATCTATAATGATAAAATTGAAAGTAAAAATAGTAAAATAGATTTTAGAAAATATCTTAAAGGAGTTACTCTATGAAAATAGTACAACTGCTACCAGAGCTTAATGAGGGTGGAGTAGAGCGTGGTACTATGGAGTTAAGTCGTGAACTTGTTAAGCTAGGGCATAAAAGTATAGTTATAAGTTCAGGGGGAAAGTTAGTCTCTCAGATAGAAGCAGATGGAGCAGAGCATATCACATTAGATATATGTTCTAAAAATTCTTTTACTGCACCACTTCGTATGCTTAGGTTGAGAAAAATTTTAAGAGAATTGAAACCAGATATACTTCATGCACGTTCTCGTGTCCCTGCATGGCTAACTTACTGGGCAAATAAGAAGTTAGGATTACCTTTTGTAACTACAGTTCATGGATTTAACAGTGTGAGTACATATAGTGCTATTATGACTAAAGGAGATAGAGTTATTTGCGTTAGTAGTGCTGTTGAATCTTATATAAAAAAGCATTATGATGTAGATAAAGATAAGATAGAAGTTATCCCAAGAGGGGTGGATTTGGATATATTTAATCCAAATAATATAGATATAAAATTTATAGATGAGTTTAAAGAAAGATATGAGTTAGAAGATAGATATATTGTAACATCAGTTGGCAGGATAACACAATTAAAAGATTTAGAGACATTTATAAATGCTATATCTTTAGTGAAAAATAGAATACCAAATGTTTTAGGGCTTATAGTAGGTGGTGTTAGAGAAGATAAAGAGGGCTATTTTAATCTACTTAAAGAGAAGATAGAGAAGTTAAATCTACAAAAATATATAACTTTTACTGGTTCACAAAGTAGAGTAGAACAGATATATGCTTTGAGTGATGTTGTGGTAAGCAGTTCTAAAAAACCTGAAAGTTTTGGAAGAAGTGTAGCCGAGGCTATAGCGATGAATAGACCAGTTATAGCTACCAATCATGGTGGTGTTTTAGATATAGTTATAGATGGTAAAAATGGTTATTTTTATAGTGTTGGTTCTAGTAAAGAACTATCTCAGAAGATAGAAGATGCTAAAAATCTTAGATTTGATGGGTACAGTTATATAGAAAATAATTTTTCGCTTAATAATATGATTGAAAAAACGTTGGAAGTTTACAATATGGAGGTGTGTTAAAATGGCACAAATATTGGCATTGGGAGATTGTAATACATTGGGTACAGGAGAATTAAAAGGGAAAGCATATGCTGATCTTTTTGCCAAATCAATAGAAAAAAGTATAAAAAATTGTGTTTTTACAATGTCGACCACTAGAGAGATGCACTATTTTTTTCAAGATTTTATGGCTGATGATACAGAAATAATTTTACTCCAATACGGTTTGGTTGATTCTTGGAAAACATTTGTATATGCTCCATATGTGTTGTATTATCCTGATAATAAAATAAGAAAAATAGCCAGAAAGATTGTAAAAAAATATAAAAAAATCACAAGATTAATCGGATTAAATCATATTTTTGGTACATCAAATGTTGTACCTTTGAAAGAGTATGAAAAAAATATTGAATCTCTTATTGTAGAGGTACAAAACAGAGTAGTTCTTTTAGTTGAAACAGTACCTAATTTGGATACTTCAAGAAACAGTGAAATCATAAGATATAATCAAATAATGCAACAATTGGCAAATAAATATGATTATGTTTATTGTGTTGAGGTTTATAATGATTTTGTTGACAATGCAAACCTATACCAAGATGAGACGCATTTAAATATAATAGGATACGAACTTGTTGCAAAAAAGATAGAGTCTGTGTACAGAAAAATAACAAATGAGATAAAATGAAGATATGCCACTTTATTGCCTCTAGTCTTTTTGGTGGAGCTGAAAAAGTAGTTATTAATTTATGCAATGAGATGAGCAAAGATAATGAAGTAGTCTTAATTACATTTGATAAGTATGAAAATTTAAAAAATATATCATCAGATGTATCTGTTTATACATTTAAAGAGTTTAAGCGTTATAATATTTTTGCATTATTAAAATTATTAAAACTTATAAATAAGATAGATCCAGATATTATTAATTCACATGGTGCAAAAGCAACAAGAATTATTTACAATATACAAAATAGGATTAATTGTCCATTTGTAGGAACAAAGCATAATGCAAGAAGAGGAAAAATATTTAATAAAATAAATAATATTATTTCTGTATCTAATGATTCTAAAAAGAGTGTACTCTCTAAGAATGTAAAAGTAATATATAATGGAGTAGAACCTATAGAGGTTATTTCAAGTATAAAAAATGAAATTTTTACCATTTTAGCAGTTGGAAGATTAGATAAAATAAAAGGTTTTGATAAATTAATAGAATCTTGTGGTAGATTAAAATTTCCTTTCCTCCTTGAAATAGTAGGAGATGGTAAAGAGAAAAGTTATCTGGAGGAATTAATTTTAAAATATAATCTTGAAGATAGTGTTAAACTTTTAGGATTTAGAGAAGATATTCCTCAGATTATGAAAAATGCTCATTTGGTTGTAACAAGTTCATATAGTGAAGGCTTCTCTCTGGTAATGGTTGAATCACTGTTTTATGCTAATCTCTTTATTTCAACAAAGGTAAGTGGAGCAACAGAGATCTTGGATGATAGATTTTTATTTGATATAAAGGATATGGGATCTAAAATAGAAGATATATATCAAAACTATGATATATATAAAAAATTATTTAAAAATTTACAAGATAAAGTTAAGAAAAAATTATTATTGAGCAATATAGCACTAGAGTATATTGATTTATATCAAAAGATATTAGAAGAGAAGAAATGAAAATAGTACAGATATTACATGGAGATAGCATAGGTGGTATGGAGAAATTTTGTATAGATTTATCTAATGCTTTATCAAAAGAGCATACCGTGCTATTTGTGGGTAATAAATTTTTTAAACAATATTTAGATGATAGTGTATATTTTGTAGAGATGGATATAGAAAAAGGTCGAAATAATATATTTTTCTTATGGTGGCTTTTTAAGATATTGAAAAATTTTAAAGCAGATATTATACATCTACATAAACAAAAAAGTATTCAAATTATAAAACGTTTAAAGTTTTTTATAGATACTCCATTCATTGCAACTAAACATGATATTCAGAAGAAAAAATCTTTTTATGGGTTAGAATATGTAGCTACTATTACAGAAGAGACAAGTAAAACAGTTAAGGCTAAATATGATTTTCGTATATATAATGGTATAGATTTTAAAAAACCACAAAAGATAGATATGCCAAAAGTATTCAATATTGTAGCTGTTGGAGGACTTCGAAAAGTAAAAGGTTATGATAATTTAATAAAATCTGTCTCATTATTAAACTTTGATTATCATCTAACTATTGTAGGTGAGGGTGAAGAGAGAAAAAATTTGGAAGATTTAGTAGATAGATTAAAGATTTCAAAGAAAGTCTCTCTTGTTGGGTTTAAAGAGAATGTAAATGACTATCTTTTTAGTTCTAATATACAAATAATATCATCTATATCAGAAGGTTTTTCACTTGCTATGATAGAGGGTATATTTTACTCTTCTGTATTATTGAGTACTAAAGTAAGTGGTTGTATAGATATACTTCCTGATGAATTATTGTATGATTCAGATAATCTAACAAAAACAATTGAGATGGTTTATCAAAATTATGATAGATATAAAGATATTTTTGCAAATGTCAAAAAAGAGTATTTGGAACAATTAACTATGCAAAAATGTAAAGATAATTATGTAGATGTTTACAGAAAGATTATTGAAATTGAACAATATTAATATAGGAGTTATATTACCAACATATAATAGACCTGAATTATTACTTAGGGCTATTAAATCATTACAATCACAAAAATATAATATGTGGGAAGTCTATATAGTAGATGATTGTTCAGATACAGATATAAAAAGCTTCTTGGAAAAATATGGAATTTTAGATGATTTAAGAGTACATTTTTTTAGAGTTGAACATAATTTAGGAGTAAATTATGCTAGAAATTTAGCTTTAGAGAAGATTTTTGAGAATAAATCATTAGATTGTGTAGCTTTATTGGATGATGATGATTATTTTCTTGATGATTATTTTTATAAGGCAAATAAAATTTTGCAAGATAAATCTATTGATTGGCTTGTTACAAAATGTATTGATGAAAAAAGAGATAATATTACATTAATTAATAAAATAGGTTTTGTAGATTATTTAGACTATTTAGTTGGGATAAATCCAATAAATGATGCGAGTATGCTAATGAGAAAATCTATAATTAGAGATATTTCTTTTACAACAGAGTTTAAAAATGGTTACGAATGGGCTTTTTTTCTTCAAATATCTACTAAAAGTATGATGTATGTTATAGATATGCCATCAAAGGTTGTTACATATTTAGATGAAGGATTAAGTAAATCTATTAAAAAAAGAGATAATAATAAAAAATATTTTCAAAAGATAATTTTTAGAAATTGTAATTATAATTATTATGAATTTTTATCTAAAAAGCATTTAGTTCAATATGAAAAATATAATAAATTTGTATCTTTTTTTAAATATATAGTTTATAACTTTATATCTAAAGTTGTTAATTAAATAGTTTATTACAAAATGGAGTATAAAATGTATATATATATAATATTTACTATTTTTATATTTGTATCGCTACGTTATAATTGGTGGCGTATACCAATATCCTATAATCAGCCAAGAGTCCTAATGTATCATATGGTAAAGGAGCATCTCCCCAATAGTAAAAAGAGAAACAAATGGAGAGTAAAGCCTGAAGATTTTGAAAAGCAGATGGAGTGGTTTGCTAAAAATGGTTGGAGTTCATATACTATAACTCAGATGGTAGAGGCAAAAGAGCTACCGTCAAAATCTTTTTGTATTACATTTGATGATGGATATGAAGATAACTTTATCAACGCTTTACCTATATTACAAAAGTATGGTTTTAAAGCTACTATATATTTGGTACCAAATTATGATTACAATAGTTGGGAGAAGTTTGAAAATGGTAACTTCGATAAATTACTTACTCGTGATCAGATAGAGAAGATGAGAGATAGTGGAGTTATAGAGTTTGGGTCACACACTTTAA
>JALUBF010000010.1 GCA_027045015.1 Sulfurovum sp. | reverse complement strand
AAATGGTATCTTATGCAAGAGATGAGATGGTAGGAATAACAGAACTGAGTAAATCTTTGGGTAAATATCTCGATAAAGTGATAGCAAATCCCTTTAATAAAATAGCAATTATAAGAAGAAATGAACCAGAAGCAGTAATTGTTCCTATAAAAGAGTATGAATATATGAAGGAAGCATCTGATATGCTCGAAGATATGCAAATTGCTAAAATAATTGAAGAGAGGGTAACCAATCGTAAAGAACCTGTGAAATATTTGAATATGGATGATATGGAAAAATATTTTGAAAATCGTGGTATAAAATAATTATGTATAAAATAGATTTTTATTCAGAAATACCAAAAGATTTAGACAAACTCTCAAATGAAGTAGCTAGTGAAGTAAGGGATTATTTTAAAAAATTTCAAACAGATCCATACAAATATACAAAACCATTATATAATCAAGGTGGATTAAATTTACAAGGATATAGAAAGACCTATGTAGCCGATGCAAAATACAGAATTATTTCAAAAATTGAAGAGAATCAAGTGAAAATAGTTGAAGTTGTAGTAGTAGGAAAAAGAGAATATAAAGAGGTTTATAAAGAAGCTTTTAAAAGAGTAGAGAGTTAAAAGAGGTGAGATTACAACTGCATGTCAGATAACATGCCATACTAAACTAAGGTATTTTGGTGATTTAGATGACCCCATAAGTGAGATAAGCCAAGTGTTGAAGCAAAGAGATTATTTTACGGTCTCCTTATATTAATATAAAGCATAAATTATTATTTATCCTAAAATAAAGTAACTTCCTATAGTTAATATTATGCTAGATATAATTCTTTTAAGCATTACTCCTATATTATTTCCAATCTGACAAGAGGTACATTGTTTGTACTTTTTAGCTTCATATTGAGCATAGAAGAAAAAGCTTATCATTAAAATAATAACACTAAGAAAAGCAAACTTATCATAGGTGTACCAACCATCTAAAGTCTCTTTGGAAATATTAAATAGAGGTAAAAGTAGAGAAATAAACATAAAGAAGAGTAGTTTATCTGTTACACTAACAAAATACTCTTTTTTACTAAAAGTAGGGCAGTAGTCATCTGTTTTATCAGGCATGATTCCTTTCCCTGCTAATGCTTTTATGGCTTGTTCTCTTTGGTTTGGGTTGAGTCTATCTAAAAGTGTAGTATTAAAAAGATAGTCAACTTTTCTTTGAAAAGTTGAAGCCTCCTCTTTATTGTCTATCTTTTTTGTCTTCATATCTCCATTTTTATCATCATAAACTATACTAAGCTCTTCATAGCGTTTTACAGTAATGGCATGATTTTTAAAATAGATACTCTCTTCAGTTGAATCAAAAGGTTTGTTTTGAGTAATAATTCTAGGGTTTGCATAAGCACAATATTCTTCATTTTCTTTTATGACCATAAGTTGATAAGTGTATCCTATCTGAATGGCAGAAAGTGCATCTAAATTATGCTCTTTCATTGTATCTATAATATCGGTTAGCATATTATTATAGTTCTCTTTAAAGCTTCTGATGGGTCCTGCATTTACATTTATAGAGTTATCGGGATAATACTTAATAGGTTGAATCATGATACTTCTATCCTTAGAGTAGTCTGGTCAAATACTTGTTAAAGTTAAAAAGGAGTTAATTTTAAAAAATATTTGAAAGGCAAGAGAAGCAAATATGCTCCTCTTTTATGTAGAGATTAGTGACTTTTTCTCACTACAACCAACATCTTAACGTTAAGCACGGCAAATCTAAATAGTTGAAAAATAATACAAGTTCTCATTTTTCTAGCAAATGCACCTGGAATCATAGTTAGTGTAAATTGATCATGTTTTTCAAAGTTTTTTTCTTCTGGTTTCATATATTTCTCCTTTTGTTTTTATTGGTATAGAGACAAGAGAAACTCTTGTCTTAAATAGTAACTTTTCTCTCTGATTATTCAGGGATTAAAGTCCAACCTGGATAAAGTTTTGCTTTGTAGATAAACATATGATGTAAGATATGTTTTATCCAGTGACCAGCAAGACCAACTTCTCCAAAGGTATAGTCAGTATCTCTACCTGTTCCTGGGTATGTTTCAAAGTCAGGTACAACAGGGTAAACAGTCATCGCTGCAGCTGTACCAGTGGTTAAACCTTTACCAGCAGATGCTACACATGCTGCACCCATTTCAGCCATAGAAGCTTCATGTAAATGAGCTTCATCTCCTTGTTTAATCATGTCACAAACAGAGTGAGCAACAGCTTTACCTATGATACCTGCAGGCATACCTGTTCTAGGTGGTGTAGGGTTAATTGGTGTACCATTTACAGATGAAGCTGGTTTAGAGATAAGGTGTGGAGGAGCAAAAGCAATACCAACTGCAAAGATATTTTTATGGTTAGGGTTTTGGTATGTTCTTGGCCAGTCAGAAGCTTTCCAATTTTCATAAGCACCTGCATCATATTTTGCATCAACTTTCATAAATCCATTTGCTGCAAAGATAGTATTTGTTATATCTTCACCATTTTTATTATAAGCTTTAAGTCCTACACCTGAGAATGGTGGGATAAGCATAGCAAAGTCAAACTCTTCAACACCTGTTGTTCCATCAAGAAGTTCATAGTGAGCTTTACCCTCTTCAACTTTAGATACATGAGCTCCAATCAACCATGGAATATCTCTCTCTGCAAATAGTGATTCTGCAAATAGTTTTGAACTAACTACATATCCACCAACTTTCATATGAAGTCCACCCATACCAAAATCACCAAGGAAAGATTCATTAGATATCCATTTGATATCAATATTATCTCTTACACCAGCTTTTTTAGCTTCGTGTTCAATGTTGAAGATATATTCAAATGCAGCACCTTGACAAGTACACAGACCATGACCTGTACCAACAAGGATTTTTTGTTTTTTACCCTCTTTTGCTTTTTCAAAAATTTCTTTTAGTTCATGATTTGCATGTTCAGCATGATCTGCAGTACAAACAGAAACAGTATTAGAACCCATTTGTCCTTCGCCATTTCCTAAACCAGGAGTTGCATCAAAGTTTAGTTTTGGTCCAGTTGCATTGATAAGGTAATCATAAGTAATCTCTTCAGTCTCTCCAACTCTTCCCTCTTCTGTATATTGAATAGTAATATATGGAGTGTCACTATCAGCTTTTCCTTCTGGGTGAATTGAAAGAGCTAATGCTTGTCTATAGTCAATCTTAGCTTTTTTATATACAGGTGCTAAAGGGAATACAACTTCCTCTTTTTTCATTTCACCAACACCAACCCAGATATTTGATGGAATCCAGTTCCATTGAGAATTAGGTGTTACAACTACTACTTCATGTTTCTTACCTAGCCATTTTTTTGCAAATGTTGCTGCTGTATGTCCAGATACACCACCACCCATTATTACTACTCGTGCCATAGCTTTCCTTTTAAATTGAATTTTAGATTAAATTAATTGTAGACTAATATAAATTAAATATAAATTAATTTACTTAAATTAAGTAATAATATAAATATAGTTTATAAAATATATTATTATTTATTATAAATATTAACTCTTATATAAAAGTATAAAAATATGATAGAATTTTAATAAAAAGAGAAAAATGAAAGCTATTAATATATTTTTAATACCAATTCGTGCTATGAGAGTACGTTATGTACCACTTCTTCTTATATATTTTGCTTATGGGGCAAGTGTATTTACTGCTATAGCAAGAGATTTTTGGGTTAAAAAAGAGTTGACTTTGAGTGCAGAAGGTTTGCTAGCTTTAGGTGTTTGGCTTACAGTTCCATGGACGATTAAGATGCTCTTTGGTCAGTTGGTTGACTCGGTAAGTATATTTGGTTCAAATAGAAAAGTATATGTATATATAGGGGCATTTTTTATATCCGTTAGTACGCTATTGCTCATAGGTATAGTGGGAAATCACCAATGGGTAGCATCATATACTAAAGAGAGCGTATATATCTTTGCTTCAGTCATAGGTGTAGTGGGTTTTGTTATGCAAGATGTAGTTGCAGATACAATGACTACAGAGGTTGTGGACGATACTCAATCTGATGAAAATATAAAAAAAGAACTAGCAACCATTCAGGTACTATCTCGACTATCTTTAGGATTGGCAATATTTATTATGGGTTGGTTAGGAGGTGAGTTGGCTCATATATATAGTTATGAAACAGTCTTTAAAATCTCACTATTTGTTCCTATACTCTCCATAATAGGGGTTAGTGTTGTAAAGCTAAATCCTGTACCAACTACACCATTGAATAAACAGATTTTTTTTGGAGGAGTTCTTTTTGCTATTTTTGTAATAGTTATTGGCTACAATGATGTACCATATTCACAAGAGATAGTATTTGCTGTCTCTTTGGGAGTAGTGCTATATATGATTCGTATCCTTATAGAAGATTTAGATGCTGATACTATTAGACACATAAAGATGGCGATGATAGTTATCTTTGTATATAGAGCTATGCCAAGTGTAGGTCCTGCACTTCAGTGGTGGGAGATAGATAAGCTTGGATTTGATGAAGCATTTTTTGCTAAATTATCTCTGATAGGAGGAGGGATAGCACTAGCTGGTATGTGGTTTTCTGCCAAATTTATAGTAGATCGTTCCATAGGGAAAGTGCTTATCTTTCTGACTATTGTAGGAACATTGTTATCTTTTCCTATATTAGCTATGTATTATGATATACATAAAATGTTAGGTATAGATGCACGAACAATAGCTCTTGTAGATACAGCATTAGAGTCACCATTTGACTACATAGCAGGAGTGCTTATGCTAACTTTAGTTGCTATCTATGCACCAGAAGGTAAAAAGGGTACATGGTTTGCACTTATGGCAAGTCTTATGAATATAGCATTATCAGCTTCAGGGCTATTGAGTAAATATCTCAATAAAATATTTGTGTTAACTCGTGAGATAAAAAAAGATGGTGTAGTAGTAACTCCTGCAAATTATGATGATTTGGGTATCTTACTTTGGATTGTTATAGGAGTAGGTTTTGTATTGCCTATTTTAACTATTTGGAAATTTAACCCAGACCCAAGAGAGAAGGAAAAAGATGAAAGATAAGATTATTTTATTTGATTTAGATGGTACACTTATAGACTCAACGGAGGCTATATTGGAGAGTTTTCAAGTTGCATTTAGAACTTTTGGTACTACTGTACCTAGTGATGAGGCTATAAAAGCAGAGGTAGGTCACCCATTAGATGTGATGTTCTCTACATTAGGTGTAGAAGAAGATAAAGTTTGGGATTATGTAGATGCCTATAAGATGCACTATCGTGATATATCGTGTATGAAAACTCATCTACTTGAACATGCAAAAGAGGCTATAGAGTTAGCTTCTAAGTATGCTACATTAGGAGTAGTTACTACAAAAACAGCTAAATTCTCTGTAGAATTATTGGAATATATGGATATTATGAAATATTTTGATGTACTTATAGGAAGAGAAGATGTAGAGTATCCAAAGCCAAATCCAGAACCCATAGAGAAAGCATTGGAAAAGTTACCAAGCGTTACAACTGATATATGGATGGTAGGAGATACTTGTATGGATATGCAATCTGCAAGTGGTGCAAATGTCGGTGGAGTCGCTGTTTTATGTGGATATGCAAATGAAGAAGAACTTTTAAAATGTACAAAAAATATTGTAAAAAATGCACTAGAAGCTGTAGAATTTATAGTTAAAGATGTAAAAATATAATAATTTCAACCCCCTTTAAGAGTGAGGGCATTACAATACTCGAATGATTGACAATACTATTGAGGAGCAAATATGGTAGAGATTAGATGGCACTCACGTGCAGGTCAAGGTGCCGTAACAGGTGCAAAAGGTTTAGGATCTGTTGTAGCAACAACAGGTAAAGAAGTACAAGCATATGCACTATATGGTTCTGCAAAGCGTGGAGCTGCTATGAATGCATACAATAGAATTGATGATGAAATTATTACAAATCAAGAGACAAAAATGTTCCCTGATTATGTATTTGTTATTGATCCTGCTTTGGCATTTTCTGATGATATTACAAAAAATGATAAACCAGATACTCAGTATATTATTACTACACATCTTTCAAAAGAGGATTTGATAGCACAAATTCCTGCATTGCAAGATAAAGCAGATAGAACATTTGTAGTTGATTGTATGCAAATATCATTAGATACAATTGGTAGAGCTATGCCAAATACACCAATCTTGGGAGCATTTATGAAAGTTTCTAAAATGTATGAGTTGGATTTCTTTTTAGATAATATGAAAAAAGTACTTGAAAAATTCCCACAAAAGATAATCGATGCCAATATGGACGCGATTACTAGAGCATATAACGAAGTTAAGTAGGAGATTAGTATGAGTAAAGGTTTAGAAGGTAACGATAATAGAGGTGCTAGAGAATTAGGTGCTGAAGAGAAAGTTGGTTGGGATCAAGTAACACAAGGTGTTGTTCTTCATTCGTTTGTAGGTGAATCTGAAAATTCAGCTTTTTTGAAACCAGAAGAGAGAGAGTATAACGATTTTAATTCATATACAGCTACTGTAGCATCTTGGAGAATTGTTAAACCAGTTTACAATAGAGATATCTGTATAGATTGTCAAAACTGTTGGGTATGGTGTCCAGATACATCTATTATCTCAAGAGATAAACAGATGCTTGGAATTGATTATGATCACTGTAAAGGGTGTGGGGTATGTGTAGAGGTATGTCCTACTAATCCTAAATCACTCCTAATGTTTGGTGAAGCTGAAGAGACTGAAACTGCTCTTGCAAACTGGCCAGAAAAAAAGAAAAAAGAGAAGTAGATAAAGGATAATTATGGCAAAAGAATTTGAATTAAATGATGTAGAAGTATGGGACGGTAACTATGCTGCCTCTCAAGCACTAAGACAAGCTCAGATTGATGTTGTTGCTGCGTATCCTATTACCCCTTCAACACCAATTGTTGAGGGGTATGGTGCATATGTTGCAAATGGCTATGTTGATGGTGAGTTTGTTATGGTTGAGTCAGAGCATGGTGCAATGAGTGGTTGTGTAGGTGCAGCAGCAGCTGGTGGACGTGTTGCAACAGCAACGTCTTCACAAGGATTTGCTTTGATGGCAGAGGTGCTATATCAAGCATCTGGTATGAGACTACCTATTGTTATGACTGTTGTAAACAGAGCATTAGCATCTCCACTAAATGTACGTGGTGACCACTCAGATATGTATCTTGGACGTGACTCTGGTTGGATACAAATTGATGCATTCAACGCACAAGAGGCGTATGATTTAGCACTTTGTGCATTTAGAATTGGTGAACATAAAGATGTAAGACTTCCTGTTATGATGCATCAAGATGGATTTACCACTTCTCATAAAGCACAGAATGTTTACCCATTAAAAGATAGTGTAGCCTATAAGTTTGTAGGTGATTTTGTACCTGTAGATGATATGTTAGACTTTAGCAGACCTGTTACTCATGGTGCTCAAACTGAAGAAGATTGGCACTATGAGCATAAAGCAAAACAACATAAAGCTCTTATGGATTCTCGTACAGTAATTGATGATGTTTTTGCTGAGTTTAAAGAGATTACAGGTAGAGAGTATAAAAGAGTAGAGAGCTATATGATGGAAGATGCTGAAGTTGCATTGGTACTTTTAGGTTCTTCTGTAGAGACAGCAGTACTTGCAGCAAAACAACTTAGAGAAGAAGAGGGACTTAAAGTAGGTGTTGTTGCACCAAGATGTTTTAGACCTTTCCCTTATGACCTTGTAAGAGAAGCACTTGATGTTCCTTCACTAAAATCAGTATGTTGTCTTGACAAATCTGCACCAGGTGGTGCTATGGGTGCATTGTTTAACGAAGTATCAGCAGCAGCTTACTCTACTAAAGCAAGACCAATGATGACAAACTACATCTATGGACTTGGTGGTCGTGATTTTGCAGTTGATGAAGCAAAAAGAATAATGAGAGAGCAGAAAGCACATGCAGATGCTGGACATATTACAACAGATATCCAACAATTCTCTGGACTTAGAGGTCCAAAACTTGGATTTTTCAAGACAAGAAGGGATTAATAAATGGCAATTACATCTATAAAAAACTTAAAAGAATTTTCAACAAATAATGACAGATTTGAAGGTGCTCACCTTCTCTGTCCTGGTTGTGCTCACTCTATGATAGTTAGAGAGCTTATGAACTGTACAGACGATAACTTGGTTATCGCATCAAATACAGGATGTCTTGAAGTATCAACAGCAGTTTATCCATACACTTCATGGGATACTTCATGGATTCATATTGGGTTTGAAAATGCTGCAACAGCTGCTTCATGTGCTGAGTCAATGTATAAAGCAAGAAAAAAGAAAGGTACATTACCTGACGCTGATGCTCCTGTTAAATTTGTAGCATTTGGTGGAGACGGTTCTACTTATGACATTGGTTTCCAATGGTTAAGTGGAGCAATGGAGAGAGGTCATGACTTTACATATATCTGTTTAGATAATGAAAACTATGCAAACACAGGTGGTCAACGTTCATCTGCAACACCAGTAGGAGCCCATACCTCTACTGCTCAAGCAGGTAGTACATCTTACGGTAAAAAACAGAAGAAAAAAGATATGGTAGCAATTATGGCAGCACATGGTGCACCTTATGTTGCACAACTTGCTCCAAATAAATGGAAGTCAATGGCAAAAGGTTTTCAAAAAGCACTTGAGACTGAAGGACCATGTTTCATTAACACAGTTTCTGCTTGTACAACAGAGTGGAAATTTGATCCAAAAGATACTATTAATGTAACAGATTTGGCAACAGATACATTGATGTTCCCTATCTATGAGATTATTGATGGACATGAACTTAACATTCTCTATAGACCTAAAAACATTCTTAAAGTAGAAGATTATTTAGGTGCTCAAGGACGTTATAGACACCTATTTAAATCTGAGAATAAGCACATTATTGAGCGTATTCAAAAAGATATTGATGAAAAGTGGGAGTTCCTACAACGTCGTGAAGAAGCAAGAATCTAATCTTTCTTCTTATCTCACAACATCTTAGACTGAATGGAAGTTTTTTCATTCAGTCACTTACTATTGGCAAATTTCTTCATAATTAACTCTTATTTTTAAAACATATTATAATCACAATCAATAAACTTGGAAGTTCATAATGTATGGCTCTAGCAGTGATGCATAAAAGAGAGTTAAATAAATTATTGATATACTACAACTTTAGCAGAAGAGATGGGAGCTCATTAATTATAACGGCTTCAACGAGGAAATCAATCTACATCAACCGACTCTACAATTTTATTATATCTGTATTCTTGAGTGGTTTTTGATTATACAAACGAGCTAAAGTTCATTTTGTTAGACTTTCAATAAACTTCTTTTCTGTGTGCAATTCTAATGAGTGTAATCACTAAAATATCATTTTCTTTTAAATATACTATTCTGTAGTTTCCTGCTCTTTTTCTAAACTTACCTTTGTGTTTTCCTTTGAGAGCTTTATCTGAAGTGAAAATTCCTGCTTCTAAATCTTTGATTTTTGTAAATATAAGTTGTTGATTTGTAGAGTCTATTTTTTCAAGTTCTTTAAAAGTAGCTTTTGGAACTATAACTTTGAACATTAGTTAAGTCCAAGTTTATGAGCTACTTCTTCTAATGAATAAACTTCTGTTTTCCCACCTTTAAGTTCATCAATTCTTTTATCTGAAATCATTTCATCTAATGTATCAAAATAAGTGCTTACAGCTTTCTCAATGATATAGGTACGAGAACGTTCAAGTTCATGAGCATACGAATCTAAATCAGT
>JALUBF010000009.1 GCA_027045015.1 Sulfurovum sp. | reverse complement strand
CTATATGTTTAAGAACTTCACTAAGGTCAAACCCTTTTGCTTTTAGTTTTGTTACAAACTGTTTTGAAGCAATCACTTTTTTGATATTGGCTACTTTAAGAGCATATATTAGAGAAGTTTCTCCACTGGAGTAGTTTAAATTTACTACTGTTTTTCCCAATGTAAGTAGTGCCATATTACCCATAGAACCACCAACAGAAGTTGGTAGAAGAACACCTATATTTTGACTATCTTTGAGCATTGGTTTTAATGATGAGGCTATCATAAATGTACCTGTAGTAAATTTATTTCTACTTACCTCTATGCCTGTAGAGTCAGCCATACATAGCTTTTTACCTTGCTCTTTTGCCGATATTAACCACGCTTTTTGTAGTGTAGGCAAAGTTTTAGTGTATCTTTCCCAGCTCTGTATAGATAGTTCAAATACAGCTTTCTTTACATCTTTGGCACTACTGTGTATATCTATGTTTTTACCAAAAGTTACCGATATATCTTTACTCTTTTTTCGTTTCATCTTTTGTGAAGCGTAAGAGAAGTTGTCTTCCCAGAGTCCTCTAAGATAAAATGGCACTATCGTAGCATCTGTGACATCTTTTGTAGCCATCTCAAAACCTCTTTGGAATGTACCTAAATGTCCATTACGAGAGAGATGTCCTTCTGGAAAGAGTGCAACAGTCTCACCACGATTTAGTGCCTTGGTTACAAGCACCAAAGCCCCTTTACTTCCACGACTTGAGATAGGAATAACACCAAAGAAGTCTAAAAATGGTTTTATGTACCACTTATCGTAGTAGCTTCTTTCCATTACAAAGCGTATCTGTTTTGGATATGCCATCTGAAGTATAGCCCAGTCCAAAAATGAGATATGATTTCCTAGTAGTAGTACTCCTTTATTAGCAGGGATATTGCGTAGTCCATCTACACTCAAACGATACTTGAACCCTATAATCATACGAACAACATAACGCACTAGAGATTGAGGTAGTTTTATAAATGTATATCCCATACCAAGAAGTGATACTATAGCTATCATATAAAATAGAGTCTCTGAAGAGATTTGAAGATATCCACAAAGAGCAGTAAAAATTAAAAAGACAAACATACTAATATTTTGCATAAAATTATTACCAGCTAATATCTTTCCCAATATCTCTGATGGTGTTGCAAATTGTATTATTGAATTTAGAGGCACTATGAAAAGTCCTGCTGAAAAACCAAATAAAAAGAGTGTAGCCCCAATCATAGTTAGACTACTAAATGATGGTAATATAAATAGTGATATAGTTACACCCAACGCTCCAATAGGGATAATACCTGTTTCAATATAGTGCTTACTAACACGCCCAGCAAAGATAGAACCAAAGATAATACCAACTCCCAAAAGAGCTAAAAGAGCTTGTGCTGTTACAGTGTTGGTTACCCCTAGTCTCTCTTTAATATACTCTCCAAATATAGCTACGACTACTTGTGCTATACCCCATAATATACTAAGACCAACAACACTTAACCATACAGAATTACGCTCTTTTAATAACTTAAAATTTGATTTTAGGTAGTGTAGATTTATATACTTTTTTATATCAAATTCCATACTTTTATCTATCTTGAATACCTTAAAAGTTTTCACTAAACGACGAGCTAAAAGATACTCTGTTATACTTGCTCCAATAAGCAGATATCCAACTGGTGCCATATATGTCAATATCTCTGATGGGTCTATACTTCTATCTTGCAGTAGATGTTCAAAAAATAGTGAGTATATAACAGCTCCAGCTAAGATGGAGACTATAGTTACAGCTTGTACCAATGCATTTGCCTGTGCCAAATTCTCATTACCTGTCATCTCTTTAATGAGTCCATACTTAGCAGGTGAATATATGGCAGATTGACCTGCTAGTATAAAAGTAAGTCCAAAAGCAAACCAAAACCACCCCATATAGTATGCAATAAGTATAAGCGTTGTGATGCCTATAGCAGAAAGAGAAGCATACTCTACTACTTTTACTTTAGGGTACTTATCTGATATAAATCCAGCAGGTGAAAAAAGAAATATAAATGGAAGTAAAATAAGAGCATTGACTACTGATGTAAGGAGTATTAGCTCTGAGCCATCATAAGCTTTAAAGATACTGTTTTGCAAAATAATCTTATGTCCCAAATCGGTCATAGCATTTAGTAGAATTATTAAGATGTAAGG
>JALUBF010000008.1 GCA_027045015.1 Sulfurovum sp. | reverse complement strand
TACTCATTTAGTGCCTAAGATAAATAAGGAAACTCTCATCAGTCCATTAGATATGTAGTTAAAATGGTAAATCAAACAAAAATTGACTATAATTACGAAATTTTTTTATATTAGGGAATATTATGTTACAAATTTTACTAGAAAACGATGAGATTACTTCAGAAGAACTTATGAGACTTTTAGAGGCTAGAGATGATAATAGTGTTGAGTTTCTTCTTATAGATGTTAGAGAAGATATGGAGTACAATATGGGGCGTATAAAAGGTGTTGATATGCTTAAGCCTACATCTAGTTTTGGAGAGTGGGCAAATGAGCTTTTAAGTGAGATAGAAGATAAAATAGTTATATTTACTTGTCGCTCAGGAAACAGAAGTGGTCAAGTTAGAGATATATTTGCTCAAAATGGGCATAAAAGAGTTATAAACCATAAAGGTGGGATAATCTCTTACTATGGTAGCATAGAAAAATAGTTTTAAGTACAATAACTCTATAATAATCAAAAATATAAATGAGAATATTATGAATGTAGTTGATCTTCTTTTAAAACTTGTTAGTTTTAAGTCCATTACTCCAGATGATGCAGGTTCATTGAAATTTATTGAAGAGTATCTTGATGGATTTGATGCTATTTATGTCAATAAAGAGGGAGTAAAAAACCTCTTTTTATCCAAGCGTTTTGGAGATGGGACTCATCTTTGCTTTGCTGGTCATGTAGATGTTGTGCCAGCAGGAGAGAATTGGGATAGTAATCCTTTTGTACCTCTTATAAAAGATGCCAATATTTATGGGCGTGGTACACAAGATATGAAGTCTGGTGTAGCCTCTTTTGTGCAAACTTGTAAAGATGTAAATGATTTTGATGGTAGATTATCTATCTTACTTACATCAGATGAAGAGGGTGATGCTACTTATGGAACAGTAATAATGCTTGAGCATCTAAAAGAGCGTGGAATGTTGCCAGAGTATTGTGTTGTAGCAGAGCCTACTTGTGAGAGTAGATTTGGAGATGCTATAAAAATAGGTCGTCGAGGGTCTATAAATGGATATTTGAGTATTCGTGGAAAGCAAGGACATGCTGCTTATCCTGAAAAAGCCATAAATCCAGTGCATCAAATAGCACCTATTCTTGAGAAGATAGCAGGAGTAAATCTTGATGATGGAGATGAAGATTTTGCACCTTCCAAGATGGTTATTACCGATATACGTGGAGGTATGGAGGTTACCAATGTAACCCCATCGGAGCTTAAGATTATGTTCAATGTACGTAACTCTACCAAGACTACTCAAGAGGATATAAAAGAGCATATAAAAAGGCACTTTAAAGGGCTTGATTACTCTTTAAAACTTACACAAGGTTCATACCCATTTGTAACAAAACGTAACTCTAAAGTAGTAGAAAAATTAACTCAAAGCATAGAAGATATAGCAGGGATAAAACCAAAACTCTCAACTGCTGGTGGGACAAGTGATGCACGTTTTATGGGTGCATTTGGCATAGATGTTGTTGAGTTTGGAGTTATAAATGACACTATACACGCACCAAATGAGAGAACATCCATAAAAGAGGTAGAGACTCTTTATGATGTTTTTATGAATTTTGTATCAAATTTTAATAGGTAAGAGAGTATCTATGTTAACGCGTCCACGCTTTAAAGACTATGTTATGGCACGTCTTGTTATTATGGCAGTAGTTATATTTTTGCTTTTTACAGTAGTACTTAATTTTATTATCAAAGATAGTTTTACATTTTTATTAATTATTTCTCTTTTAGCCTTTGCTTTTTTTCTGTTTATATATGCTGTAGCTCGTGGTGCTGGTGGTATGCAAAATGAACTTGTTACTATTAACACTTATCTTACTAATTTAGAGAATATAGAAAAAGTTGACTATAAAACAAATTTTTTTACTCAAGAGTTTGAAGATATAAATCAAAATCTTCTTAAAGTACTTCAAAAGGCTAAAGAGCGTGAAGATATAAAGCAACGATATAATGCAAAATTAAAACTTAAGAATCGTCAAAGAGCCGATATGCTTTCAGCTATTGCTCATGAGTTTAGAAATCCTATAGCATCTATAATGGGGTACTCTCAAACACTTGTAGATGATAGTGAAATACCAAAGCCATTACAAGATAAGTTCTTAGAGAAGATATATAATAATGGGAATAAGATAGAGTCACTACTTGCAAGGCTTATGTTGTGGAATAAGTTTGAGAGCAAAGAGACAACTCTACATAAAAGTAAATTTGAGTTGGATTCTTTAGCTCAAAGTGTAATAGTTTCTTTAAAAGATAAATATCCAAAAAGAGAGATAACTCTTTTATCTAAAATATATAGTATAGAAGCAGATAGAACGCTTATAGAAGTGGTACTAAAAAATCTTATAGAAAATGCACTTAAGTATTCAAAAAAAGATGTTAAAGTATCTATAAAAGATGGATTGGTGTCTGTAGAAGATAGAGGTGTAGGGATAGATTCAAAAGATATAGATAAGGTAACTAAAAAATTCTATCGTTCAGGTACACACTCATGGGACAACTCTATGGGATTGGGACTTTCCATAGTAAAAACTATTTTATCTTTACATGGAAGTAAACTTGAGATAGAGAGTATTAAAGATAAAGGTTCTACATTCTCTTTCAGAATTTGAGTATGAAAAAGTAGGTATATATGATAGCGATAGATTTAGGATCAAATACTTTAAGAGTATTGGAATATGACTGTGTTACTAAAAAAGAGTTATTTTTTTATGAAAAAGTGGTAAAAACTGCTGATGGATTAGCATCTTCTGGAAAGATAGATAGTAAAGCTATTGGGCGTATTGTAGATGCTATAGATGAGGTAAAGGATTTGATTGATTTTGATTCTAAAACTATACGAGCAGTTACTACTGAAGCTATGCGTAGAGCGTCAAATCAAGATAGTGTATTGGCTAAGATAGAAGAGCATACAGGTGTAACTTTTAATGTTATATCGGGAGTTAAAGAGGCTGAACTTACATTAATGGCTGTTGAGAATAGACTAGAAAAGCTTAATTATATTTCAGATAGTTTTGTACTTATAGATATAGGTGGAGGCTCAACAGAGGTTATCTTTAAGTTTGAAAATGAGATTATAAGTAGAAGTTTTCAAGTAGGGATTGTAACTATGTCTCAAAGTTTTGATACTCTTAACGATATGGAAAATGCATTACCAAATAAGATGTTAGATATGAAAAGATTTTGTGATGAGGTTTATACTACCATAAAAAAACCTGATTTATTTGTAGCAACAGCAGGTACACCTACTACTGTAGCTTCTATGAAACTAGGATTTAACTATGAAACATATGATGCAACTAAGATAAATGGTACACTACTTAAAAAAGATGAATTGGACTTCTATCTAAAAAAACTTCTTAATATGCCGTTTAATCAAAGAGAAATAGCAGTAGGTGTAGGGCGTTCAGAGCTTATAAGTGCAGGGATACTTATCTATAAAGAACTATATACTATATTGAATTTTGATGATTGTGTAGTTGTAGATGATGGTTTACGTGAAGGTGTAGCTTTACAAATGTGTCAAGATGTCTAAATCTAATTTAATTTTGATATAATCAGATAAAATATAATAATGGAGTGTGTAATGGGACAAATGTCTGGTGCACAAATGATATGTGAAGCGTTAATAGCAGAGGGTGTAACTACTGTTTTTGGTTATCCTGGTGGGGCTATTATGCATGTATATGATGAGATATATAAACAAAATGGATTTGAACATATTTTAAATCGTCATGAACAAGCAGCTGTTCATGCTGCTGATGGGTATGCAAGAGCAACAGGTGAGGTTGGTGTAGCTATGGTTACTTCTGGACCAGGGTTTACCAATGCAGTAACAGGGATAGCAACGGCTTATACTGATTCTACTCCTATGGTTGTTATCTCTGGGCAAGTACCACGTTCTCTTATTGGGACAGATGGTTTTCAAGAGATTGATGCAGTTGGTATCTCTCGTCCTTGTACTAAACATAACTTTTTAGTACACTCTTTAAAAGAGCTTCCACGCGTACTTAAAGAGGCATTTTATATTGCACGTTCTGGTCGTCCTGGACCAGTTCTTGTGGATATTCCTAAAGATATCACTGTAGATATTGGTGAGTTTAATTATCCTGATAGTGTAGATATACCAACATATAAACCTACATATAAAGGTAATAAACGTCAGATAGAAAAGGCTGTTGAGGCTATAAAATCTGCTAAAAAACCACTACTTTATCTTGGTGGGGGAATAGTACTTTCAAATGCCTCTGAGCTTGTAAGAGAGTTTGCCAATAAAACACAAATACCAGCTGTAGAGACACTTATGGCTAGAGGTGTAATGGGTGCAGATAATCCACTTCTTTTAGGTATGCTTGGTATGCATGGTAACTATGCATCAAATATGGCTATGAGTGAGACTGATTTGGTTATCTCTTTGGGTGCAAGATTTGATGATAGAGTAACAGGTAAGCTATCTGAATTTGCTAAATATGCAGATATTATACATGTAGATATTGATGCAGCAAACATAGGTAAACTTGTAGATGTTGACTATCCTATAGTAGGTGATGTAACAGAAGTACTTAAAGCTATGTTGCCACAACTAAATGGTGTAGATACAGCACGTTACAAATCTTGGAGAGATGTTTTAAATCATTATAATGAGCTTCACCCTCAATCTTATATAGATTCAGATGAGGTTATCAAACCTCAATGGGCTATAGAGCGTATTGGTGAGCTTGTTGGCAAAGATGCTATTATCACTTCAGATGTTGGTCAGCATCAGATGTGGGCAGCTCAACACTATCCATTTGATAGACCACGCCAATGGATAAACTCTGGTGGACTTGGAACTATGGGATTTGGTTTCCCAGCAGCTATTGGAGCTAAAAGAGCATGTCCAGATAAAATAGTTATAAACATAACAGGTGATGGTTCTATACTTATGAATATGCAAGAGCTTGTAACAGCATCTGAATATAAAATACCTGTAATAAATGTTATTTTAAATAATCACTTTTTAGGTATGGTTCGTCAATGGCAGACATTTTTCTATGAGAAACGTTACTCTGAGACAGATTTGAGTTTCCAACCAAACTTCAAAGCATTAGCCCAGTCATGTGGAGGCATTGGTTATGATGTTTCTACAAAAGAGGAGTTTGATGAAGCATTAAAAGATGCTATAAAACAAGATAGAGTATGTTTTATGAATGTTCAAACAAACCGTTTTGAAGATGTTCTTCCTATGGTTCCATCGGGAGGAGCATTGTTCAATATGATGTTACCAGAGACTACAAAAGGAGATGAATAATGAAAAATCATATAGATGAAAGACGTGTCATCTCTGTTATTGTGATGAATGAGAGTTCAGTACTCTCTCGTATAACTTCGCTATTTGCTGCACGTGGATATAATATTGAGTCATTGACTGTTGCTCCCATACCAAATAGTGATATGTCTCATATAACTATAGCTACTAAAGGCTCTAGCAGACTTATGGAACAGGTGACAAAACAGTTACATAAACTTATCCCTGTATATAAAGTTATAGAGCATGAAGAGATGGTAGAAAAAGAGATGGTATTGGCAAAATTCCCAATAGCTGAGAATTTGGCAGATATCTCTGTCTTATCGGCTGCTTACAATGGTGGTGTTGTAAATGTAGGTGAAGAGATGATAATAGTAATGGTGGCAGATGAACCAAAACGTATAAAACATTTTATAGAAGCATCTCAGCGTTACAATCCTTGTGAGGTTGTTCGTGGTGGCGTTGTAGCTATAGAACGTTAGATTATCTATATGGTGTTAGCATAGAAAACACCATATATAGCAAGGAGAACGAATGACTTATAAACTCTCACAGATAACAAAAAAACTAAATCTTGATTTTACTGGTAGTGACATAGAAATAGATGGCATACATACACTAAAAGAGGCTACATCATCTCAACTCTCTTTTTTTACTGATGCTAAATATATATCTGAACTTCCCCAAACAAAAGCAGGTGCAGTATTTATAGATGCTAAATATGCAGATCTTTTGCCATCTACTACAGTAGCACTCATTACCGATGAAGCATACTTAAAACTTGCATTTGCATCTAAATTTTTTGCACATAGAGTTACTACAGATACAAATAAACCAATATTTGGTAGCAATTGTGATATAGATAGTAGTGTTACTTTTGGAAAAGATGTAACTCTTGGAGATAATGTAACTATTATGGCAGGGTGTTATGTTGGAGATAATGTAGTAGTTGGAGACAATACTCTGCTATATCCAAATGTAACTATATACCATGGTAGTAATATAGGTGAAGATTGTATTGTTCATTCGGGTAGCGTTATTGGTTGTGATGGGTATGGTTTTGCACATACTAAGCAAGGAGAGCATATCAAAATCTATCAAAATGGTAATGTTGTTGTAGAAGATAGTGTTGAGATAGGTGCAAACTGTACCATAGATAGAGCAGTATTTGGTACAACATATATTCGTAGAGGTACAAAACTTGACAATCTCATACAGATAGCTCATAACTGTGATGTAGGAGAGTGTTCGCTTATGGCTGCACAAGTAGGGCTTGCAGGTTCAAGTAAACTAGGCCGTAATGTAGTTATGGGTGGACAGAGTGCAACAGCAGGTCATTTGGAGATAGGTGCTTTTACAACTGTAGCAGGAAAAGGTGGGGTAACTAAGTCACTAGATGGTGGTAAAATGTATGCAGGTTTTCCAGCTATAGAGATACGACTTTGGCGTAAGATGCAAGCAGTATTGATGCGTTTGGTTAAGAATCGTTAATCTTTTATGATATAATTATCTATATCAAATAAAAGGATTTACAATGAGTATAAAAGTTATTGATAATATAAAATTAAGTGGTACAGATGATGGAGAGATAAAGATTGCTTTAGTATCTAAACCATATGGAGACAATAGTGAACCTGTAGCAAGTATAGGTATATCACTTAAAGCAAATGCAGAACAACCAGATTGGAAAGTACATATTCCTAAAGATAATATTGACGCAGTTATATCTGCATTACAAGAGGCTAAAAAGGGTCTATAAAGACTCTTTTTTCTCCTCTTCTCTTAAATCTTTATATATTTTTAGCATTTCTTTAGTAGTATCTTTATTTGGGATAGTTCTTCCTGCAATATAACCAAGAATCTCATTCTTATCGTTAAATTTTGGTTTAATCCATACATGAACAAGATAATATTTGCCATTTTTATTCATATTTTTTACTATACCGTCCCAGTAGTCTCCACTTTTTATGGTTTCCCACATAGTTTTAAATGCAGATTTTGGCATATCAGGGTGTCTATTGATAGAGTGAGGTGAACCTATAAGCTCCTCTTTAGTGTAGCCTGTCATACTTCTAAATTTACGATTTGCATAGGTGATGATACCAGCTTTATCTGTCTCTGTAATCATCACTCCACCATCAAATGGTATCTCTTCATCAACAGGTTCTGGTTTTTTAATCTCTTCATTTGTAATAATATTTTTAATAATTTGACCCATAATATCTCCATATATAGTTAAAGTAGTATATTTTTATATATCTGATATTATTATAAATAATAGTTATTAAAAGGATACTTTATATTGTACTTTAAAATTATTTTTTCAAATAAATATGAAAAAATGTATCAATTTATCTCTTATACTTTAAAAAATCACTTGGTAACTCTTTTTGTTTTAATTTTTGTAACACCTTATCTTTTTTCTTCTTTTATCTATTAATTGTTATAAAGATATAATACTTTTTGTGTATACTAATAATACTTCGTAAAATATAATTTTCTGCGATAGAGACAGTAGTCTCACTTAATATAGGGAGTTGATGATAGCCTCTTTTGTTGCAAAGCATAATTGATATAGATAATATGAGTTATGTTTTGCTTGGAGGTTCCCTATAATTTTTATTTGAAAAGGAAAAATATGAATAAAGGTAAAAAAGTATCGATTATTGGTGCAGGAAATGTTGGTGCAACAGTAGCATACTCTTTAGCTATGCGTGGAATTTGTCATGAGATTATGCTTCGTGATAGAGATATTGAGATAGCAAAAGGTAAGGCACTTGATATGTCACAAGCAGCCAATGCTGCACGTATGCATACATTGGTTTCTGTAGCTGAAGAGGCTTCAGATATGGCTGGGTCAGATGTAGTTGTTATTACAGCAGGGAGTCCTAGAAAACCAGGAATGAGTAGAGATGATCTACTTATGATAAATGCAGAGATTACTCGTCAAGTGGTTGAAGATGTTAAAGAGCATGCCCCAAATGCTATTATTATTATGGTTTCCAATCCACTTGATGTTATGACCTATGTAGCATTAAAAGTATCTGGTTTTCCAAAAGAGAGAGTTATCGGTATGGCTGGAATTTTAGATAGTGCAAGAATGGCACACTTTATACATGAGAAGATTGGTTATGGTGCTGGACAAATCCGTGCATCTGTAATGGGAGGACATGGAGATGATATGGTTCCTCTTCCAAAATTTTCAACAGTTGCTGGTGTTCCATTGACAGATGTACTTGATGAGGAGGAGATAGTTGAAGTTGTAGAGAGAACTAAGCATGGTGGTGCAGAAATTGTAGGATATTTAAAAACTGGTTCAGCATACTATGCTCCTGCAAAAGCTACAGCTATTATGGTTGAGGCTATTTTGAAAGATACTAAGCAAATCCACCCATGTGCTGTTTATCTAGATGGACATTATGGTCATTCAGATGTAGTTTCAGGTGTACCTGTAGCTCTTGGTGCAGGTGGTGTTGAAAAGCTATTTGAGATGACATTGAGTGATGGACAAAAGAGACGATTTGCCAAAAGTATAGCATCTGTTAAGAGTATGATAGATGTATTAAATGAGAAAAATTTTTTTAAATAAAGGATAGATATGAGAGAGATTGAATTTAACGATATTGTTAAAGCAGTAAGAGATATTATCGTGCATTGTGGGACAGATCTTCCACAAGATACTTATGATGCTTTAAAAGAGGCTATGGAGAATGAAAAATCACCAGTAAGTAAAGAGGTGATTCGTCAGATTCTTGAAAATGCAGATATTGCAAAAGATGAAAAAAGACCACTTTGTCAAGATACTGGTTTGGCAGTATTTTTTGTAAAAGTAGGAGAAGATGTAAAAGTTAAAGGTGGACTTCTTAGAGATGCTATCAATAAAGGTACAGAACAAGGTTATACAGATGCATACCTAAGAGCATCAACTTGTGAGCCATTTAGCCGTGCCAATCTTAAAGATACAGTAGGGTACAACCTACCAGCTATTATCCATTTTGATATTGTAGCAGGAGATAAGATAGATATTGAGTATGCAGCAAAAGGTGGAGGAAGTGAAAATGTGTCTCGTGCAAGAGTCTTCCCTCCAGCAGCAGGTAAAGCAGGTATTATAAACTATGTTAAAGAGGTAATCTCTGATGCAGGTGGTAACCCTTGTCCTCCAATAACAGTAGGTGTAGGTATAGGTGGTACATTTGAAAAAGCATGTATCTCATCAAAACATGCACTATTTAGAGATATTGGCTCTGTAAATGAAGATCCAGAGATGGCAGAGATGGAAAAAGATATTTTAGATGAGATAAACAAACTTGGAATCGGTGCTATGGGTATGGGTGGAACAAAAACTGCTTTAGCTGTACATATTGAGTCAAATCCATGTCATATAGCTTCTCTTCCTGTATCTGTGAATGTTCAATGTCATAGTTCAAGACATACACATATTACTATATAATCAAGGAGTAAGAAATGGCACAATATACTTTAACAACACCACTAACATCAGAAGATACAAAAAAGTTAAAAGCAGGTGATACAGTACTACTTAATGGTACTCTATATACAGCTAGAGATGCAGCTCATAAAAGACTTGTAGAGCTAATAGAAAAAGGTGAGGAGCTTCCATTTGATTTGGAAGGTTCAGTTATCTATTTTGTTGGACCAACTCCTCCAAAACCAGGTGACCCAATAGGAAGTGCAGGACCTACAACATCTTATAGAATGGACTCTTACTCTCCAACTATGCTTAAAAATGGTTCAAAAGGTATGATTGGTAAAGGTAAACGTGATCAGGCTGTAAAAGATGCTTGTGTTGAGTATGATGGTATCTACTTTGGAGCAACAGGTGGAGCAGGTGCATTACTTGGTAAGCAGATAACTTCAGCAGAGGTAATTGCTTACCCAGAGTTAGGGCCAGAAGCTGTTCGTAAAATAACAGTAAAAGATTTTCCTGTAACAGTAATCAATGATACCTATGGTAACGATTTGTACCAAATGGGTAGAGCTGAGTATGAGGTTACAGAGTAAAATAATTTTGTATATATACTCTTTGTAGTATATATACTTATTCTTCAACATAAAAATTAACTACTATCTACTGTGTAGATATTTAACACATTTTCTAAAAATTTCATATTTCTTATTTGATTAACCCTATTTTACTATCTTTAGGCATATAATAAAAACATTACATAAAAAGGAGTACACGTGAATATTCATGAGTATCAAGCGAAACAAATATTCCAAAAGTATGGTGTTCCAACACCTAGAGGTATTATAGCAAATACACCAGATGAAGCAGTAGCAAATGCTAAAGAGTTAGGTGGAAAGATTTGGGTAGTAAAAGCTCAAATCCATGCAGGTGGTAGAGGTCTTGGTGGTGGTGTTAAACTTGCTAAATCTATAGATGAAGTAAGAGAACTTGCCGATGAGATTTTAGGTATGACTTTGGTGACTCACCAAACAGGTCCTGAAGGTAAATTGGTTCAAAAAGTTTACATTGAAGAGGGTGCAAATATCGTAGATGAGCTATATCTATCTGTAGTACTTGATAGAGCAGCAGAGATGCCTATTATTATGGCTTCAACTGAGGGTGGAATGGATATTGAGACTGTTGCAGCAAAAACTCCAGAGAAGATCATAAAAGTAGCAGTTGACCCAGCTTATGGTTTCCAAGGTTTCCATGGTAGAGAGCTTGTATTTGGTCTTGGTATTACAGATAAAGCAGAGCAAAAAAAGATGATTCAATTTGCATCAAAACTATATAAATTATATATGGAAAATGATGCTGAAATGATTGAGATTAATCCACTTATTAAAACTGCTGAGGGTGATTTTTTAGCACTTGATGGTAAAATGGGATTTGATGATTCTGCTCTTGGAAGACACCCAGATATTGAAGCGATGAGAGATATATCAGAAGAAGATCCAGATGAGAGAGAAGCATCTCAATATGGTCTTAGCTATATCGCTCTTGATGGTGAGATTGGTTGTATGGTAAATGGTGCTGGTCTTGCTATGGGTACAATGGATACTATTAACTATATGGGTGGAACACCTGCTAACTTCCTTGATGTTGGTGGTACAGCAAATGCTCAAACTGTTGCAAAAGGATTTGAGATTATTCTTAAAAATCCAAATGTAAAAGCTATATTTGTAAACATCTTTGGTGGTATTGTAAGATGTGATAGAATTGCTAATGGTATCTTGGAAGCTACTAAATTGGTAGATGTAAATGTACCTGTTATTGTAAGACTTGATGGTACAAATGCACCAGAAGCAGCAGAGATTCTTAAAAATGCAAATATCGATAATATCATCACAGCAACTGATCTTGGTGATGGTGCAGCAAAAGCAGTAGCAGCAGCAAAGGGAGAATAATAGATGTCAATTTTAATAAATAAAGATACAAAAGTAATCGTTCAAGGTTTTACAGGTAGTGAAGGTACTTTTCATGCTGAACAGTGTATGGCATATGGTACAAATATTGTAGGTGGTGTAACTCCAGGTAAAGGTGGACAAGAGCATCTTGGTAAACCAGTATTTAACACAGTTAAAGAGGCAGTAGCATCAACTGGTGCAACAGTTTCTATGGTATTTGTTCCACCTGCATTTGTAGGTGATGCTGTTATGGAAGCAGCATCAGCTGGTATTGAACTTGCTGTTATTATTACAGAAGGTGCTCCTGTTAAAGATATGCAAGCAGCTAAAGCTTGTGCAGTTAAAAATGGTATGATGACTATTGGACCAAACTGTCCAGGTATCATTACTGCTGATGAGTGTAAGATAGGTATTATGCCAGGGAATATTTTCAAAAAAGGAAATGTTGGTCTTATCTCTAAGTCAGGTACACTTACTTACGAAGGTGCAAACCAAGTTGTAAATGAGGGTTATGGTATCACAACAGCAGTTGGTATTGGTGGAGATCCAATTATTGGTCTTAGCTATAAACAACTTCTTAAAATGTTCCAAGAAGATCCTGAAACTGAAGCAATAGTTATGATTGGTGAGATTGGTGGAGACTTAGAGATTCAAGCTGCTAAGTTTATTGAAGAGAATATCACTAAACCAGTTGTTGCCTTTATAGCAGGTCAAACTGCTCCAAAAGGTAAAAGAATGGGTCATGCTGGTGCTATCATTAGTGGAACAGCAGGTACAGCAAAAGAGAAGATGGACGCACTTGAATCAGCAGGTGTAAAAGTTGTTGTTTCTCCAGCTGAGATAGGTAAAGCTATTAAAGAAGTTTTATCTTAGTTTTATGATTTGTGGGCATTTGCTCACAAATTTTATATATCTACTTTTTATTATCTTTCCTTGCTTCAAATAGTAACATTTATACTTATAATATCTACAATTAAACTTTATTCATACCTACATTAGTGAAACTAAGCTATTCTTATTTTAGTGAATAAACCTCACGTAATTTTATAAATAAAAGGGGAAACCATGGCAGCAATGACAGCTCCTGAGAATACTCCAGTATGGGTTAACACATCAAGATGTAAAGCTTGTGATATTTGTGTTGATGCATGTCCTGCAGGTGTACTCTCAATGCAACAAGAACCAACTTCAACTTTGGGTGCAATGATTAGTGTAATCGCTCCAGAAGCGTGTATCGGATGTAGTGAGTGTGAACTTTCATGTCCAGATTTTGCTATCTATGTAGCAGAGAGAAAAGAGTTTAAATTTGCAAAACTTACAGATTCATCTAAAGTAAGACAAGAAGCAATTTCAAACAATGGGTATAGATTACCTGAAGATTATAAGGAGGCTAACTAATGTCAGAAATCAGAGAGATTATTTCGAGTGGAAATGAATTAGCAGCTATAGCATCAGTAGATGCAGGATGTAAGTTTTTTGCTGGATATCCATTGACACCGTCAAGTGAGATTATGCACGTTGTTTCTGATCTTTTACCAAAAATTGGTGGAGCAGCAATTCAAATGGAAGATGAAATCGCAGGTGTAGCAGCAGCTATTGGTGCTGGTATGAGTGGTGTTAGAAGTTTAACTGCAACTTCAGGACCTGGTATCTCACTTAAAGCTGAAAACTTAGGTCTTGCACAGATGTGTGAAGTACCATTGGTTGTTATCAATGTTATGAGAGGTGGTCCATCAACAGGTCTTCCAACTCGTGTATCTCAAGGGGATGTTGCTCAGGCAAAAAATCCATCTCATGGTGACTATAAATCAATCACAGTTTGTGCAGGAAATCTTGCAGAATGTTATACTGAAACTGTAAGAGCATTTAATCTTGCAGATAGATTTATGCAACCAGTATTTGTGTTACTAGATGAAACTATTGGACATATGCATGCTAAAGCTGAACTACCTACATTAGAAGCAGTAAAAGCAGGAATTGTTCCTAGAAAAACATTTGATGGTGCTCCTGAAGATTATCTTCCTTATGGTGTAGAAGAAGATCAACCAGCACTACTTAATCCAATGTTTACAGGATATAGATACCACTATACAGGTCTTCATCATGATGCTTCTGGTTTCCCAACTGAAGAGATTGAAACTTGTAGAAAACTTATCGATAGACTTTTCCAAAAAGTTGAAAAATATCAAGATGAGATTGAATCAAATGAAGAGTATATGGTAGATGATGCAGATATCCTTATCGTTGGTTATGGTTCAGCATCTCTTGCTATTAAAGAGGCTATTAATATGCTTAGAAAAGATGGTATTAAAGTTGGTATGTTTAGACCAATTACGCTTTGGCCATCTCCTGAAAAAAGATTACATGAATTAGGTCAAAAATTTGACAAAGTTTTATCTGTTGAGCTTAACCAAGGTCAATATTTAGAAGAAGTTCAAAGAAGTATGGGAAGATTGGATATTGAAAAATTGACTAAAACAAATGGTCGTCCATTCTCTCCAAGTGATATTATTGAAAAAGTGAAGGAGCTATAAGATGGCATTTAATTATGATCAATACTTAAGAGTAAATAAGATGCCAACACTATGGTGTTGGGGGTGTGGGGATGGTGTTATCTTAAAATCATTTATCCGTGCAGTTGATAAACTTGGTTGGAAAAAAGATGATATCTGTTTAGTATCTGGTATTGGATGTTCAGGAAGATTCTCTTCTTATGTTGACTTTAACACTGTTCATACAACACATGGTAGAACTATTGCTTTTGCAACAGGTATTAAACTAGCTAATCCAGATAAACATGTTGTCTGTGTAGCAGGTGATGGTGATGCACTTGCTATTGGTGGTAACCATACTATTCATGGTTGTAGAAGAAATATTGATATTACAATGATTCTTATTAACAACTTTATCTATGGTTTGACTAACTCTCAAACATCTCCAACAACACCACAAGGTATGTGGACAGTATCTCAAAAAGCAGGGAATATTGACCCTACTTTTGATGCTTGTGAACTTGCTATTGCCGCTGGTGCATCTTTTGTTGGTCGTGAGACAGTAAATTCTCCTAAAAAGATGGAGAAATTATTTGTTCAAGCCATGGAGCATAAAGGGTTCTCATTCTTAGATATCCAATCTAACTGTCACATTAACCTTGGTAGAAAAAACAAAATGCAATCGGCTATGGCAAACCTTGATTGGATTGATAGTAATACAGTTTCTAAAAAGAAATATGATGCAATGTCTCCAGAAGAGCAGTTAAATCTTTTCCCTACGGGTGTCTTAAAACATGATACAGAGGTAAAAGAGTACTGTGAAATGTATGAAGAGATTAAAAAAGTACATCAAGGTGATAGAGCTAAAATCACTCAAGATGACTTTGAGAAAAAGATATAAGGAGAAGAACTATGAGTAAAATTGTAATGAGATTTACTGGTGTTGGTGGACAAGGTGTTCTTCTTGCTGGTGAGATTTTTGCTGCTGCAAAGATTAAACAAGGTGGATATGGAATTAAAACAGCTACCTATACATCACAAGTTCGTGGTGGAGCAACAGTTGTTGATATCCAATTAGATGATAAAGAGATTTTCTACCCTTATGCTATTGATGGTGAGATTGACTTTATGCTTTCTGTTGCTGATGTAAGTTACCAACAATTTAAAGGTGGAGTACGTGAAGGTGGAACAATTGTTATTGAACCAAACCTTGTACACCCAACAGATGAAGATAGAAAAAAATGGAATATCGTAGAGATTGCCATTATTACTATCGCTAAAGAAGAGGTAGGAAATGTTATTACTCAATCTGTAGTTGCACTTGCTATTGCAAATACTTACACAAAAGCATTAGATAGACAACTTCTTATAGATACTATGCTCTCTAAAGTACCTAAAAAAGTACATGAACTTAACTTAAAAGCTTATGAACTTGGTGAAAAATATGCAACTGAGGCTATAGCTGAAGCATAATTTTTTTCTGTAGACTCACAGCTCATTCCCATCGCTTTTGTGTGGGAATGAGCAAAAAATCCCCAAGGAATTATTATGAGTAAAGAGATAGATGAAGATGAGTATGAAGAGTATGGATTAGATGACTTTTTTGGTAGAACACCACAGTCTAGTTATTTTGAGATTGCACGTACTGCCAATCAGAATATAGTTGAGAATGAGGTTGAAAAAGTATTTAGAAGACTTGCCGTTGCTGAACGTATGCTTGAAGAGCGTGGTTTAGATGATGAGTTAGAAAAAGAGATTTCAAGAACAGTTGTTGACCAAGATATAGATGATAGAACATCTACCGTATTTATAGACCTTGTAGGTTCTATTGTTACTCAATGTGAGTAGTATTCGGGGTATTTAATTACCCCAGCCATGCATCTTTTTGCTAATTAGAATATCGTACTCATCACATAGATTATCTATGGTATTTGTTGCTACATAGTTATGCTCTTCTAAAAGCTCAATCCATCTATAACGTAACTCATAATTTTCTTTTTTTATAAATACAATAAGATTTCCAGCATTAGCAATAATCCCATATATACGTTTTAAAAAATCACTCTCCATATCTTTACCTATAGATGCAGTTATAAAGATAAAATCGTAATGTTTTGCTTGAAGTAGATAAGATTTTCTTTTTAGTTGAAATAACCTTATTTTTGTTGAGCTTGATTTATACTTTTGTTTTATAGACTCTTCTATGGAGCTATTGGTTAGGTTTATCTGATACCCATAGTTATTTATATAGCAATACTCATCTAGTAGTTCAATAAGTGGAGTATCTTTATCTGTAAAATGAGCAATATCTAAAGACGGATTCTTTTTAATAATAGCCAATAATGTTTTTAGTTTATCTTTTTTTAAATTTTTCATAATTGAAGTGTAACAAAATAATATTAATTTGTGATATAATTCGAATAAGGTGCAATAGGTAGTTGCTGGTAACATTTATGTTACGAGAGGAAAGTCCGGGCTACACACAAAGCAAGACTCCATCTAACAGATGGCCAGAGTAATCTGAGGGCAAGTGCAACAGAGAGTAAGTAGTCCATATCTTTAATATGATATGGTCAATGTGAAAGGGTGGGGTAAGAGCCTACCAGTACTTATGGTAACATAGGTAGCTAGGTAAACCCTGTCTGTAGCAAGAAGTATATGGTATAAGCTTTGTAAGTTGTTAAATCAACATTCGTACTTCGCTTGAGCATATGGGCAACCATATGCCTAGATAAATAACTACCCACGACAAAACCCGGCTTATCGTTGCACCTTATATTAACTATTCTAAAAGTCTTAATACTATCTTAATAAATTTTTACTATACTAATCATATGAAAAATATATTACTACTTGAAGATAATGAGATACTTAGTGAAACACTTATTGAATTATTTGATGCAGAGGAATTTTCTGTTGTGCATGTTAAAGATGGACAAGAAGCTTTAGATGTTATATTTATTTCAAAATTTGATTTGATGATTTTTGATGTAAATGTTCCATTTATTAATGGTTTTGAGCTTTTGAAAGATTTAAGAGAATCTGGTAATAGAACTCCTGTTATATTTTTAACTGCACTTAGTGATATAGCTTCCCTATCTCGTGGATTTGAGGTAGGAGCAGATGATTATATTAAAAAGCCATTTGATTTTGATGAATTATTGATTCGTATTCGAGCATTATTAAGAAAATATTATATTGATAATAAAATAGAGATAGATAATTTTATATTTGATATTGATAATAAAGAACTATATAAAGATGGAAAGTTTGTAAAATTAACTCCATATGAGAGTATAATAACTAAATTTATGTTCCAAAATTTTGGAAAGAATGTATCTAAATATGAGCTATTAGATATTTTAAATGAAGGTAACGAGATGAGTGAAGGTGCATTAAGAGTGCATATAAATAGCTTAAGGAAGATAGGTCTACCTATAATTACTATACGTGGTGTTGGGTATCGTTTTGAAGCGTTATGAGAAAATAGCCTTTTATAAATTCTTCTTTATATACTTTTTTAGTGTAGCAAGTTTAATCTTTATAGCTGGATTTTTATATTTTACTCAGATGAAAAATCAATATTTAACTAGTGAAGGTTACTCAATGATAGAGTACGCTAGAGATATAAAAATGGGTAGTAGCTTAGAGCGTTATAAAGAAGAGTATAATTATAAAATTGAGAAAGTTTTTTTTAATATTTTTAATATTGATAATTTTCTTCATATTAAAAAAGAATTTATAAAGTATATACCTTTTAGAAAAGATGGAATTTATTTAAAACTTATTAAATCTACAAAGAGTTTTGATAATAAAGTTAAAGTATTAAAATATAAAATTTATATTACTCAGCTATTATTACTTATACTTTTTGGATTTATTAGCTATATTTTAGCACAAAATGCTATAAAACCTTTACAAGATAGTATTTCTACACTAGATAAATTTATAAAAGATTTAATACATGATTTAAATACTCCTATAACAGCTATAAAACTTAATATGAAATTATTAGAAAAAGAATCATATTTTAAGAATAATAAAGCACTTATAAGAGTAAATAAAGGGGTACATAGTATCTCTGAGTTACATGAGAATTTAACTATTTTACTACAAGAAGAGACTTTTCAGATAGATAAAGTTAATGTTTTTAATATTGTTGATGAAGTAGTTACTATGCATAAAATGTTATACCCAAATATTAATTTTATATTTGAAGATTTTACTTTAATTGTAAAAACAAATTCAAAAGCTTTGAAGCAGATTTTACAGAATATAATCTCTAATGCTTGTAGATACAATAGAAAAGATGGTTTTGTAAAAATTTATATAAAAGGAAGTAGTTTATATATTCAAGATAGTGGAAAAGGTATAGATAATCCAGAAAAAATTTTTGAACGTTTATTTAGTGGTGAAAATAGTAGTGGAATTGGACTTGATATTGTAAAAAGATTAGCATTTGAGTTAAAGATAAATATAGATGTTAAATCTAGTAGTAGTGGTACTATATTTATTTTGGAGTTTACTTAAAATAAAATTTTTGAAAGTCATATATTTGTTCTTAACACTAACCTAACATATTTTTGTTAAACTATTGCAAAAATTGGAGTAATAGATGAAAAAAAGTGTTATCTATATAGTTATAATTATCTTAATTATTTTTGGCTTTTATGAGAAAGTTTATATACCAAAGCATACATTTAAAACTATAGTTCCTATAGTTGGAGATATAAAGGTAGAGGTTAATGGTATTGGTAATATTGGTGCTAAAAATATCTATAAAATAGGTTCTGTTTACAGTGGTAGGTTAAAAGATTTTAATATAACTAATGGTCAATATATTAAAAAAGGTAAACTTATAGCTACTGTAGATAGTGTAGATTTGAGTGATAAAATAGATGAACAAAAAGCTTTAAAAAATAAGATTTTAAGTGATATAAAATCACTAAAAGTAGATAAGCAGAGTGCAAAAATAAATTATGAACTTCAGTTAGATATATTTAATAAAGATGTAAAACTTCTAAAAAGTAAAACTATTTCATCTTTAGATTTTAAAAAATCCTTAACGATAAAAAAGAGTGCAAAGTTAAAAATATCAAGTATTGATGCACATATAGGCTCTTTAAGAAGTCAAATTAACCAGATTGATGCAAATATAAAAGGGCTATATAAAAGAGTTGCTCTTTATACTATAGAAGCTCCAATTAGTGGTTATGTAACACGTAAAATGGTAACTAACTATCAGATAGTTATGCCAAATCAGATTCTAATTGAGATGGTGAACCCTAAAGATGTTTGGGTAGCAACTCATATAGATACTAGAGTAAGTGGTAAGGTAAAACTAGGTGATATAGCAACTATTAAACTTCAATCTAGTAGTAAAAAATATATAGGTAAGGTAGTAGAGATAAATCCAATAAACAATCCAATTACCTATGAGAGAGAGATAGATGTTGCATTTAAGAATCTACGAATACCTTTTTATTTAGAAGAACAAGCCAGAGTATCTATATCTATTAATTTGCTTAAAAATATCATAAAGATAGATACAAAAGCTTTAAGCATTAACAATGGTGAAAATGGTATTTGGATTTTAAATGGAGATAGAGTTCAATTTAAAAAAGTTAAAATTATTGGGTATGAAGGTAAGATGGTTGCAGTAGAGGGTATATCTAAAGATAGTAAAATTGTTCTGCCAAATATCAATAAAAAAACTCTTTTTAATGGTATGAAAATTTATCATGATTAATCTAGCATATAAAGATATATCCCATAGTTTTAGTAAGTTTATTGTTACAGCTATTAGTGTTGGTGTACTACTTGGGATTGTTATTATAATGATTGGTGTTTATCGTGGAATGGTATTTGATGCTAAATCATTAGTAGATGATATAAAGGCAGATATTTGGGTAGTACAACAAGATACATTAGGTCCATTTGCACAAAATTCTAAAGTTCATGAAGATTTAAAAGAGCAAATATCTTATCAAAATGGTATTAAAAGTGCAAGTGCTATTACATTTGAGACAATACAAATGCAAAATTGCTATGGTGATTTTAAAGTTATGATTGTTGGTTATGACCCATTAAGCAATATAGATGTTATTAATATGGATAAATTAATAGCAGGTAGAACAATCAATAAACAGCATTACGAGATAGTAGTCTCTAAAAAAACTCACTATAAATTAGGAGAGAGCATAAAGTTAGGAAGAGATTACTTTAAAGTTGTAGGAATTACAAAAGAGAGTGTCTCTAATGGTGGTGATTATCTTATGTTTGTAAGTCTAAAAGATGCTCAAATGTTACAGTTTACCTACACAAATGAAAGAGTCAAAAGTGATGAAAGCCGAGGTATAAAGGGTGGGAATCCTCATTTGGTAAATGCAATCATAGCAGAGATAAAAGATGGATACAATCCTAAAAGAGTAGCTACAAATATAGAAGAGGCAACACATAAAAAAGTATTTACAAAAGATGAGCAAAAGAGACTTTTACTTGAAAAAGTTATAAAAAAGTCATCTAAGCAGATTGGAATGTTTACTGTTATTTTAATAATCGTATCTATAGTAATAATCGCACTTATAATCTACACAATGACACTAGAGAAGATTAAAGAGATTAGTATATTGAAGTTAATAGGTATATCAAATTGGACTATCTCTAAAATGATTGTTGAAGAGACTGTTCTTTTAGGTTTTTTAGCATTTATATCAGGAAATATCTTTGCAAGGCTTGTACAAGGGGCATTTCCAAAGAGAATAGTCTTAGAGTTAAGTGATGCATTTATACTATTTATAATTATACTTATTGCGTCAATTTTTGCTTCACTTTTTGGTATATATAAGGTGATAAAAACTAATCCATCAGAAGCTATTGGAGGTTGATATGGATAAAAATGCTATAAAAGTTGAAAATTTAGTTAAGAGTTTTGGAGAGGCTGATAGTGAAGTAGTTGTTATAGATGGAGCAAACTTTTCATTGTCAAAAGGTGAGTTTGTAGCTTTGATTGCACCAAGTGGCTCTGGAAAGACTACACTGCTTATGATGTTGGGTTGTGCTTTAGAGCCAACAAGTGGCAAAATTGTTATTGGCGATAGAATAGTTTATGATAATAAATGGAAGATAAAAGATGATAGAGCATTACGTCGTAAAAAGATAGGCTTTATTTTTCAATCTCACTACTTAATACCATTTTTAAATATAGAAGAGAATATATCACTACTGCCATATCAAAATGGGGAAAAACCAAAAGTTGTTAAGCAAAGAGTTAAAGAGATATTGGATTATCTTGATATGGGTGATAAACTATACAATATGCCAAGTGAATTAAGTGGTGGACAAAATCAAAGAATTGCCATAGCTAGAGCATTGGCAAATAAACCAGATATTATATTGGCAGATGAACCAACAGCAGCACTAGATCAAAAAAGAGCAGTAAGTGTTGTTAAAATGTTAAAGAAGATAACAAGAGAGCAAGATGTAACTATTATTATGGTTACTCATGATGAGAGACTTTTACCATACTGTGATAAAGTTTTAACTATAAAAGATAAAAAAATATTGGTTGAGGAGAATAGTGATGAACATATTATTTAAAATCTTAATTCCATTTTGATATAATCAAAATAAAAAAGAGAATATATGAATAGAGTATTTTTTATGATGATTATGCCATTGGTTATGTTTGCTAAAGTGCATTATGCTAAGCTTGAACCTTATGAGTCTGTAGTACTAAAATCTGCTGTTAGTGGACTTATTACTGATGTAGATTTGATTGATGAGGGGAGTATGATAGATGGTAAAATGATTATACATATTGATGATAAGCTAGATAAGATAAATCTAAAAGATAGTAAGTTAGATATATTATTTTTAAATAATATAGTAGAAATAAATAAAGATATAGCTAAAGGGCTTTACCGTAATATGAAACGTCAAGAGAGTTATTATAAGCGTATTTCTAGACTGTTAACAGCTTCTAAAACTCAAAAAGATAGTGCCTATAGTAATTTTACATCTATAAGGACTCAGTATTTAACTACTCAAGAGAAGATTATATCGTTAAAAAAACAGATAGTAGATATGCAGTATAAAATAGAGAAACTTAAAGATAGTATAGAGAAAAAATCTGTGATACTTAAGAATAAATATCTATATAAATTGATGGTACGAGTAGGAGATTTTGTAGCTCCAGGAGTAGCTTTAGCTAAAATAAAAGATATAAGTCGTGGAAAGTTAGTTCTTTTTTTAGATGCAGATGAGTTAAATAATATAGATAAAAAGATAGTATATTTAGATGGAAAGAAGAGTCCATATAAGGTAGATAAGGTATGGAGAGTCACTGATGAAAAGTTTATATCTTCATATCGTACCAAGATATACATAGATGCACCTAAAGAACAATTTTCAAAACTCATAAAAGTGGAGATAAAGTAGTGGAAAAAACAACAGCTTGTGCATTGGATTGTTATGATGCGTGTAAGATAATAATAAAAGATGGATCATTGAGTCATTTAACAGGAGATAGTAAACACCCTGCTGGAAATGGTGCTTTATGCAAACTCATAAATAACTCCATACAGAAAGAAAATCGTATACTCAAGCCTCGTGTAGATGGTGTAGAAGTTAGCTTAGATGAAGTAATGAAGTCGGTAGTAAATACTTTTAAAAACTCAAAATCACTACTATGGAGAGGCTCTGGCAATATGGGTGTAATGCAAGAAGTCACTGACCTTTTTATGGAAAAGATAGGTGCTTTTCTAACAAGAGGAAGTCTATGTGATGGTGCAGGTGAAGCTGGTATATTGGAGGGTAGAGGTATAAATAAAACTTTACCATTAGAACAGATAGATAAGGCAGATACTATTGTAGTATGGGGGCGTAATCTTACAGTTACCAACTCTCATATGCTACCATTTTTAGAGGGTAAAAAGATAGTTGTTATTGACCCAGTTAAAACTCCCATAGCTAAAAAAGCAGATATGTATCTACAAATCCAACCTCGTTCAGACTACTATTTGGCTATTATGCTATCTCGTTTTTTATGTATGGAGAACTCTCATAATGCCAAATGGTTAGAAGAATTTGCTAGTGATTATGAGGAGTTTTATGAGTTTACCCAAGAGCATCGGATTAAAGCTATATTGGCATATATTGGTATAGATTTATCACAAATGGGAGAGATACTTGAGTATCTACGTCATAAAAAGGTAGTATTTTTAGTAGGAACTGGTGTACAAAAGTACTCTACAGGAGCATCTACACTTCATGCTATTGACTCTTTGGCATCAATGCTTGGACTTTTTGGTAAAGAGGGTTGTGGAGTACACTATCTCGGTAACTCAAAATTAGGATTTGATAACCCATTTAAAACATCTTGTAAACGAGTATCTAAAGCGACAACAGATTTTTGTGAGTTTACTACTGTACTTGTACAAGGAGGAAATCCTTCTGAGTCTATGCCTGATAGTTCTCGTGTATCTAAAGAGTTGGAGAGTGTAGAAAATCTTATATATTTTGGACTCTATGAAAATGAGACATCAAAAAGAGCAAAGATTGTTATCCCTGCAAAGAATTTTTTTGAAAAAAATGATGTAAGGCTTAGTTACTCTCACCATCGTGTAGAGAAGATAAACAAGATAGTAGAAAACTCTACAGCCATTAGTGAATATGAGTTTACTAAGTATCTATTTGATGCCTTTAGCTTTGATGGTCTAAAGAGTGAAGAGAATTATATCAATGATTGGTTAGAACAGTGTAGTGAAGATGAGTATGGGTATCTGTCTCCAGCATATGAAGCTTTACCTTATGAGAGTGGTTTTGGAGAAGATGGAGAAGATGAGTTTGTTTTTATAGATGATTATGATGATGATTTTATCAATACAAAAAGTTTTTCCAAAGTACGCGTAAGTAAAAAACATCAGATTACAGATGAGCATTTTTGGTTACTTTCCCCAAAAAGTTCCAATGCTTTAAATACACAGTTTAAAAGAGACAATAAAATAGTAGTTAATCCATCATTAGGATACAAAGATGGAGAACTTTTAAAAGTAGTTTCACCGATAGGTACTTTAGAATTAGAAGTATTAAATAGTGAAGATATAAGAACAAATTGTGTAGTGATACCAAATAATACAAAAGGTCTCAATTATCTAACTCCATCAATACTTAGTAATGAGGGAGAGAATGCTTGTTTTCAGGAGATAAAAGTTAGTTTAGCATCCATTTTGTAAACCATTTCTATTTATGCTAGGGTTGTTTAGAAAGTATTTAATTTAGTTCTTTATTTAAATTTTGGAGTGATTAACAATAACGATAGATTATAAGCATTATTTATGTTTAATAAAGATATAATGACGCAAAATTTGTGTACACATAAGGATAGGTATGAAGTTCGAAGATATCGAAATAGAAGAAGTAGATTTTGAGGCGATGCTTGAGGAATCGTTTAAAAAATCAGAATCAAGAAGTGATTTAGTTACAGGTACTGTTGTTAAAATTGATGAAAAAGATAATTTAGTAGTTGTTGATATTGGTGGTGGTAGAGATGCTAATTTATCTTTAGATGAGATTAAAGATGAAGAGGGTAATGCTACATTTAAAGTTGGTGATGAGATAGAAGTTCTTAATCAAGGTAGAGGACGTATCTCTTATAAAGCAGCTCAAGCTAGAGTAGCACTTAATGAGTTTATCGCTGAATATGATGATGAACAAGAGTACATCATCGAAGGTGTTGTAACTAAGAAAAATAAAGGTGGATATGTTGTAGAAGTTGATGGTCTTGAATTCTTCATGCCTCGTACACTATCTTACCTATCTTCTAAACCAGGTGTTGATGTAATAGGTAAAAAAGTAAAAGCTGTTATCGTTAAAGTTGATAAAGATAAAGGTTCAGTAGTTGTTTCAAGAAAAGAGCTTATTGAACGTGATAAAGCAAAAACTGAAGAGATAGTTAGTACATTACTTGAAAATAAAGATCCAGTAATCGGTACAATTAAGAAGATTACATCTTATGGTATGTTTGTAGATGTTGGTGGTATGGACGGTCTTGTTCACTATTCACAAATATCTCACAAAGGTCCAGTAAATCCTTCTAAATATTTTGCTGAAGGTGATGAAGTAAATGTTGTTGCTCTTGAATATGATAGAAAGAAAAGACATCTTTCTCTTTCTATTAAAGATGCAAATCCTGATCCTTGGGCTGATATTGATTCAATCATCGGTGTAGGAGATACAGTAACTGCAACAGTTTCTAACATTGAACCTTATGGTGTATTTGTTGATCTTGGTGAAGATCTTGAAGCATTCCTTCATGTATCTGAAATCTCTTGGGATAAAAATGTAAAACATCCTAAAGATTATGTAGAGAATAATTCTGAAATCAATGTTGAAGTAATTGAAGTAGATAAAGAGGGTAGAAGACTTAGAGTAAGTCTTAAAAATCTTCTTCCAAAACCAATGGACGCATTTACTGCATCAAATAAAGTTGGTGATGTTGTAACTGGTACAGTAACATCTATTACTGATTTTGGTGCATTTGTAAAAGTTGGAGTTGTTGAAGGTCTTTTACATAATCAAGAGATATCTTGGGATAAATCTAAAAATGCTAAATCAGAACTTAAAGTTGGTGATGAAGTAGAAGTTAAGATTATTAAAATAGATAGAGATGCTGGTAAAATTTCACTATCTAAAAAAGCACTTGAAGATTCTCCTGTAAAAGCATTTGCTCAAACACATAAAAATGGTAGCATTGTAACTGGTACAGTAAAAGATAAAAAAGAGTTTGGTGTCTTTATATCTCTTGAAGATAATATTGATGCACTTATCAGAAGTGAAGATCTTTATCCTCTTAAATTTGATGAGATAGAAAAAGGTCAAGAGATTAAAGGTGTTATCTCATTTATTGATGGTAATACTGATAGAATCAGAGTTTCTGTTAAAAGACTTGAACGTCAAGAAGAGAGAGAAGCTATGGATCAATTCAATAATGAAAATGATAAAGATGATAGTATGACTCTTGGTGATGCTTTCGCTGATATGCTTAAAAAATAAAATATTTTAGATGTACTTTGTGAAAGCAAAGTACATCATATTACTTCAGTAGTCGGATAGTACGACTCGTATTATTTCCCTACTTACTTATTAAAATTATAAAAGGTTAAACTATGTCAAAAAAGACAATTGTTGTTTGTGACCATATTCATCAAGATGGGCTAGATATATTAGCTAATGATAGTGAAATAGAGTTTATAAATGCAGCAGATGAGCCAAAAGATAAACTTATTTCAGATATTATTCCTTTAGCTGATGTTGCTATTACACGTTCTTCTACAGATGTAGATGATGCCTTTTTAGCATCTGCTAAAAAAGTCACTGCTGTTGTTCGTGCAGGTGTTGGTGTTGATAATGTTGATATTGATGGTTCATCTAAAAATGGTATTGTTATTATGAATGTTCCTACTGCTAATACTATAGCAGCTGTTGAACTTACAATGACTCATATGCTATCTTGTGCAAGAAGTTTTCCTTATGCTCATAACAATCTTAAACTTGATCGTGTTTGGAGAAGACAAGATTGGTATGGAACAGAACTTAAAGATAAAAAACTTGGAATTATAGGTTTTGGTAACATCGGTTCTCGTGTTGGTAAGAGAGCAAAAGCATTTGAGATGGATGTTTTAGCTTATGATCCATATGTTGATTCATCTAAAGCAACAGATTTAGATATAGCTTATACTAAAAATTTTGAAGATATTTTAGCATGTGATATTATTACTATTCATACACCTAAAAACTCTGAAACTATTGGAATGATAGATAAAGAAGAGATTGCTAAGATGAAAGATGGAGTGATTCTTATCAACTGTGCTAGAGGTGGATTATATAATGAAGAGGCACTTGTAGAAGGGTTAAAAAGTGGTAAGATAGCAAAAGCAGGTATTGATGTATTTAACAAAGAACCAGCAACCAACCACCCTTTACTTGACCTTGATAATGTTACTGTTACTCCTCACCTTGGGGCAAATACTAAAGAGTCACAAAAAAATATTGCTATTCAAGCAGCTGAAAATGCTATATTGGCAGCAAAGGGAATCTCTTATCCAAATGCACTAAACTTACCAATAAAAGAGAATGAACTTCCTGATTTTGTAAGACCATATCTTGAACTTATACAAAAGATGGGACACCTATCTGCACAAGTTACAAAATCGGCTGTTAAGTCTATAAAAGTAATGGCTAAAGGTCCAATATCTGACTATCTTGAGTCTATGGGGACATTTGCAACAGTTGGTGTTTTAACTGAATCTTTAGGCGATCAGATAAACTATGTGAATGCAGAATTTGTGGCTAAAGAGCGTGATATATCTATTGCTAAAGAGGTAAAACCAAATAACTCTGGATTTACAAATAAAGTTGCTATTAAATTAACAACTATAGATGGTAATATTACTATTGCTGGTACAGTATTTGATGATACTGTACAACGTATCATTGAGATAGATGATTATGTTTTAGATGTAGAGCCAAAAGGTACTATGATATTCTTCCGTAATACAGACACTCCAGGTGTTATTGGTAATGTTGGTAAAATTATGGCAGATAATAATCTTAATATATCTGATTTTAGATTGGGTAGAGATAGTAAACAGCAAGCATTAGCAGTAGTGCGTGTTGATGGAAAAGTAACTAAAACTATCTTAGATGCACTTGCATCATTAGAGGCTTGCATTAGTGTAAGCTACGCAACACTTTAAAATTTTTCTTCGTAGTTCATAGACTACGAAGATTAATTTCTACTATACTATTCAAAAAAATTTATATAAAATATTTTTTTTAATTATTAAATACAATACAATTTGATATAATCTTGATTATATTAATGTGGTCAATACTACAATAAATCTTTTATTAGGAGTCTATATGTTCATTAGAAAGTTATTTCTAATATCAATTATATCTATACCAATATTTGCAGGTATAAAAAACTTAACATTAAATCATGCTATTCATATCTTGAAAAAGGATAACTTAGAGTTAAAGGTTGCACGTTTTAAAGAGAATATGAAATCTTATGAAGCTAAAGCTGCTAGAGGACATAACTATGGTAAGTTAGATCTTAGTGTTACTGGTATGCGTTCAAATGATGCAGGAAATGTATTTGGTTTTAAACTTCAAAGTCGTGAAGCAACTTTTGGAGATTTTGGTTTTTCTGAGTTTGATATGTCAGGTAAGACTAATCCTTTACCTGTTGCCCCAAAGAGTTTAAACTATCCAGATCCAAAAAATCATTATCAAACCAAACTAAAATATGTTTTGCCTATCTATACTGGTGGAAAATTAAGTGAGTATGGACATATAACTGATGCACTATATCGTATGAGTAAATATGATACACGTAAGCTTCTAAATGAAAAAGTTTTTCAAGTTAAGAAAGCATTTTATGACATCTCTTTAGTAGAACACTATATCTCAAATCTTTCAAAAATTATGCGTAATATTAGACAATTAAACAATATTGTAAAAAGTATGAGAAGAGAGGGATATGCAAAAAATGTTGATGTTCTTGAAGTGGAAGCTCGTAAGGCAGAGGCTATGAGTATGTACAATCAAGCTAAGTTAAATAGAGATTTAGCCTATCAATTTTTATCATTTTTACTTAACAAAAATGTGAGTTCTATAAGAAGAGTTAGTGATAGAGTACCAATGCCACATATTACAAAGGCATCTTTAGAAGCTAGAAATATAGATATTCAAAAGGCACTTTTAGGGAAAAAGATAGCTAAGATGGCTGTTAATGTTGAGAGATCAAATTTTCTTCCAACTGTAGGAGCTTTTGCAGAATATAGTAGTGCAAATGATGTTTTATTTAAGGATTTTAGAGATAAAGATGCATATACTGTAGGTGTACAGGTTAAGATGAATTTATTTAATGGTGGTATAGATCTTGCAAATTTAGAAAAGGCAAAAGTACGTTATCTTATGGTTGCAAATCAGGTATTGTTAGCTAAAAAAGGTATTGCACTAAAAGCTAAAAAGCTTAAGACAGAGATTTTGAGTACCAATGGAGATATTAGAAGTTATGCGAAGCAGTTAAGATTTGCCAAAAGAGTATATAGAAACTACAAAGCTAGATATAAAGAGGGTATGGTATCTATCTCGGATGTTTTGATAAAACAGTCTAAAGAGCTAGAAGTACTTTTAAAATCATTGACAGCTAAAAATAAAAGAAATACAAAAGTATTTGAGCTTGAAGCGTTGATAAATCAAGAGAAGACTATAAAAGTTTATAATGTTAAAAAAGCTTTAAAATAGAGATATAAAGGAGAGTAAATATGAAGAAAATTGTAACTATATTGAGTATAGCTCTATTGACATTTGCTAATGCAGTAGATATAGAGTTAAGTGGATCAGTTGTATCTGATAATCAGAAGATATTAACTAGTAGATATATGGGATTTGTAAAAAAGATGCTTGTTAATGAGGGTGATATTGTTAAAAAAGGACAACTTCTTTATGAGATAGATTCTAAAGATATAGATTCATCATTACGACAAGTTGAACTTGGTATATCTCAAGCTCGTTTAGCTCTTCAGATGAATATGAATCAATACAATAATATTTTGATAAATCTTGCACGTCATAAAAGATTATATAAAAAGAGAATGGTTTCAAAATTTGAATTAGAGAGTATGGAGTTAGCTGCTAAAAATCTAAAAGATATGGTATCTATTGCTAAAAAGCAAGTAGAACAAGCTAAAGCACAAAAAGAAGATGTTTTAAATCAATACAATTATCTCAAAATAAAAGCCCCAAATGATGGTGTAGTTATATCTAAAAGATTGAATGAAGGTGATATGGCAGCTCCTGGTATGCCAGCTATTATCTTAACTGATTTAGATAGATTAAAAATCATAGCTGATATTTCAGAGACACAACTTAAAGATATTGAGTTGGGTAAAGAGGTAAAAATTGAAATTCCTTCTATCAATCTCACTACTACAGGTAAAATAACTTCTATTATACCAAGTTCAAATCCTATGACACACAAGTTTAAGATTAAGATGAGTTTCGATAAAAAAGATAAGTCTATATACCCTGGTATGTATACAAAAATTTTTATTAGGTCATAATAATGAGTATAAAAAAAGAGTATCAAGTAAAGGATTATGCTGGTAAGTTGGCTAAAGGGTTTTTAAGAAATCCTCTAACTGCTTTGCTTGGAGCAACCATTCTTATAATGGGATATTTAGCTCTAAATGTTATGCCTAGAGAAGAAGATCCTCAGATAGCTATCTCTGGTGGGGCTATTATAGTTGCTATGCCTGGAGCTACTCCAAAGCAGATAGAAAAAGTTATTATCAATCCTTTAGAGCGTAAGATGAGAGAGATTAAGGGTATTAAACATATCTATGGTATGGCTAAAAATAATGTAGGTATAGTTAATGTTATGTACTATATAGGTCAAAATAGAGAAATTTCTAACTTAAAACTCTATGATAAAGTAATGCAGAGTATGGATGATATGCCAAAAGGTGTTATGCAACCAATAATTAAACCTTTTGATATTGATATAGATATTCCTATACTTACTGTAGCTTTTTATGCAAAAGATGGAAGTAATGTTGATGATATAAAACTCTATAAGATAGCAAGTAAGCTACAAGAAAGACTAAATGCCATAGATAATGTAGCAAAAACAACACTAAAAGGTGCTAGAAAAGCTCAATATAATATTGAAGTAGATTTGCAAAAATTATCAGCTTATCATCTATCTTTAGGTCAAATAATGAAAGCAGTTCAATCTGTAGCTGTAGATGTGCCTGATGTTAAAGGTCATACAAAAGATAATAAATTAGTCATATTTGGTATAAAAAATGCTATAGATAGTATAAAAGATGTTAAATCCATCATAGTCGCTCAATATATGGGTTCAGCTATCTATCTTAGAGATGTAGCTTCCGTTACTGAAGGTGTTGATATTCAGAATTTTCAAACAGCAGATATACTATTTAAAAAGAGTGCAGATGCTAAGCTTAGTAAAGAGAAGAGTCAAGTTACACTTACTGTTGCTAAGTTAGCAGGTACAAATGCAGTGTTTGTATCTGATGATGTAATTAAAGTACTAAAAGAGTATAAAAAAGAGTTTGCAAAAGAGGGTATAGGCTATTTAGTTACTAGAAATTATGGAGTTAGAGCAGATGAAGCTGTTAATGAACTTATGCATCACCTTGTTATAACTATTCTTATTATTGCTATTATGCTTATATTTGCACTTGGTTGGAGAGAGTCTATTATAGTTACATTTACTGTTCCTGCCATTTTAGCTATTACACTTTTTGTAGCATATCTTTCAGGACAGACTATTAATAGGATTACACTATTTGCATTTTTATTATCTTTAGGACTATTGGTCGATGCAGCTATTATTGTTATTGAAAATATCCATAGACATCTTCATGCACATGATGTAGATAGTAAAGAGATGGATGAGATAGTTGTAGAGGCTACAGATGAGATTGGAGCACCTACAAATGTAGCAACATTGGCTATTATCTTGACTATGGTTCCTATGGCATTTGTTGGTGGTATGATGGGGTCATTTATGAAGCCTATCCCATATAATGTACCTGTAGCATTGATTGCATCTTTGTTTATAGCATACATATTTACTCCATATTTGAGTTTAAAACTCTTGAAAAAACCAAAACATAAACACCATCACAATAAAGGGAGCAGATAATGAAAGGTTTAGAAAAATTCATCTATGGCATACTAAGTGATAAAAAGAAGAAATTTTTAGTCATCATATTGACAGCTGTTGCATTTTTTGCTTCACTTCTGATGTTTCCTACTAAAATGGTATTGGCAAAGATGCTCCCTGGAAAGAGTGATAATACATTCTCTATATATGTAGATACTCCAACAGGTAGTTCTATAGAACAGACAAATAAAGTTAGTCAATGTGTTATTGATATCTTAAAAAAAGAGAAAGAGGTAATGAATATTGAACTCTTTTTAGCTCAAGGGATACCTCTTGATTATGCTGGTCTTGTAAAAGGTTCTAGTATGAAAAACACAGAGAATGTATCTGAAATATCTGTAAATTTAACAGATAAGCATGAAAGAAAAGAGCCATCATTTCTTATAACTCACAGACTTAGACCAGTAGTAAAAAAAGCTTGTACTCCTTTGGTTAAAGGGACAATTATCCAGTTTGTAGAACAACCAGCAGGTCCTCCAACATTGGCTTCTATTGTGCTTGAAGTTCATGGTGATAATTTGAAAAAAATACGTAAAATATCTACAAAAGTAGCAAATATCTTCAATAAAACAGATGGTTTGGTAGATGTAGATGTTATGGCTGATGATATCTTTGATAAATATGAACTGATAGTAGATAAAGATAAGATTGCTAAAAGTGGTTTGAGTGTTAAGCAAGTAAACAATATTTTATATCTTGCTTTTGAAGGTATGGTTATAGCTCATAAAAATAGTAAAAATATGCCAGATCAATTAGATATGTTTTTAGTTTTAGATAAAAATACTAAGCGTTTAAACTCATCAAATAAAGAGGCTTTAGAGAATAAACTATCTCAATTAAATCTTATGAATCAAAGAGGTATGATGGTAGCATTGAGTGAAGTAGTTACTATTCATAAAGTAAAATCAAATCCTATGATTATGCATAAAGATCTATCAAGAATGGTAAATGTTACAGCTGAGACAGATATGGTTTCACAAGTCTATCCACTACTAGATGCTAGAGATATGATGATAAAAGAATTTTCAAAAGATTATAAAGTAAAAAAAGCAGGATTTAGTACATATATGTTTGACCTATATTTGACAGATAAGAAAACTGGTGAGAAGTTCTTATTGCGTTGGGACGGTGAGATGAAAGTAACTCTTGATACATTTAGGGATCTTGGTGGAGCATTTATAGCTGCACTTATCTTGATATTCTTATTATTGGTTATCTACTATAAAAGTTTTGCTATTAGTGGTATCATATTGTTAGGTTCATTTTTATCACTTATTGGGGTGATAGTAGGTCACTGGGTAGCAAACTTCTTTACAAGTGAGACCTTCTTTTTAACGGCTACATCTCTTATTGGGTTTATTGCATTAATGGGTATTAGTTCAAGAAACTCACTCCTTCTTATAGACTTTGCTAAGTCACTTATGATACATGAGAATATGGAGAAAAAAGAGGCTATTGCTGTAGCTGTTGCTACTAGAGCTAAACCTATTGCACTGACTGCTGTAGCTATTATCTTAGGTTCAGCACTACTTGCAAGTGACCCTGTATTTGGTGGATTGGGAGTTGCTCTTATATCAGGTACAGTCGCAGCTGTATTTGTATCTCTTATCTTTGTCCCTGTGCTTATGCACAATACAAAAGCTATGGATTTTGATAAAACTATAGATGATAAACAATAGATAGTATATTTTTATACTAAAGTAGTAAAGTTAAAACTTTACTACCTTAATGAAATCTCTCTTAAGATAATCTAATTTTTTAATTATAAATTTATTATTGTTTTAATATAAAATTGAAGTATCAGTAGCTTGATAGTTATGATATGATAGAAGAGTTGTTTACTCTTCTATATAGTTTTTAAGTTTTCTACCAACTTTAGGGTGTTTAAGTTTTTTAATAGCAGATGACTCTATCTGTCTTACTCTTTCACGTGTTACACTAAGCTCTTTACCTATCTCTTCCAATGTTCTATCACTCTCATCTTCAAGAAGTCCAAAACGCATACGAATAACAGCTTTCTCTCGTTCATTTAGTTGATCTAAAACATCATCAATCTGATTGTTTAAGTCATCTTTTAGGACAACATCAGTTGGACTTAGTGTAGTTTTATCTTCTATAAAATCACCAAATCTACCATCATTTTCATCACCTACTGGTGTCTCTAATGATACAGGTTCTTTAGTTATCTTTATAACATTTTTTACTTTATCTACAGAGAGTCCAACCTCTTTGGCAATAGTATCCAAATCTGGTTCTTTACCTGTCTCTTGTAGATATTTTCTTATAATTTTATTGATACGGTTAATAGTTTCTATCATATGAATAGGAATACGGATAGTTCTAGCTTGATCAGCAATAGCACGAGAGATAGCTTGACGTATCCACCAAGTGGCATATGTTGAAAATTTATATCCTTTTTCATACTCAAATTTATCAACAGCTTTCATAAGCCCAATGTTACCCTCTTGAATAAGGTCAAGAAATGGAAGTCCACGGTTTGTATAACGCTTTGCTATAGATACAACAAGTCTAAGATTGGACTTTGCCATACGTGTTTTAGCTACTTCTGACTTAGCTTTACCTTGACGTATCTGACCCAATATATCTTGAAGTTTCTCTTCACTCAAATCAAAACCACCTTTAGAAGCTTCTCTTGTCTCAAAAAGTTTTTTAATCTCAACATATGTAGATACCATTGTAGTCTCAGGTACAGAGTCAATAATATCATCTTTATCCATATTGATAATATTGTTAAGTATCTTTTTATGATTTTCTCTAAGCATATCATTGAATAGTGGTAATTTGTACTCAAGTCTTTTTAACTCTTTATCAAAACTATCATCAGAAGTAAGAGCTGTCTCCATAGCTTTTACAAGCTCATTGATAAGTTTAGATGTAGGTCCTAACTCTAAAAGAGCTTTTTTGAGTAACTCTTTTTTGTATGCTATTTTAAGACGTTCGTGAAGTATAGCTACAGGATCTTCTTCTATTTTTAAGAAAGTATCTAAGTCTTCACGTGCTTTCATCCAATCTTTTTTGGCTTTTTCAAGCTTTTTAAAGCTATCAACTACTTGTTTTACTCGTTTATTATCTTTAGGATCTTTTTTATTATCATCTGTATCGTCATCAGATACCTTTTCATCTTCAAAAGATTTAAATAACTCTTTTACACGTCTTTCACGATTTAGTAGAGGCTCTTTATAGTTTAAAATATATCCAATAAGATATGGAACAGAACATATAGCATCTATGATAATATCTTCACCCTCTTCAATACGCATTGATAGATCAACCTCTTCCTCTTTTGTAAGAAGTGGTATTTTACCCATTTCACGTAGATACATACGTACAGGAGAATCAGAACGACTCCACTCAAGAATCTCTTTCTCTTTATTTAGATTAAATCCATCTTCTTCGCTACTTTCAATAAACTTTTTTCTTGCTTCATCACGTTTCTTTTTTTCTTTGGCTGTTAAAAATTTTGCAAATTCTGATGCAGAGATAATCTCTATTTTTGAATCAGTTGAAAATTTATATATTTTTTTTGCTTGTGGAGCCGTAGGTTGTCTATTGAATTCTTTAGCGATGTTTTCAAGTGTAACTACATCACCTTTTTTTTTAGAATTAAAGAGTGCTTCTATTCTTTTCATACTATCTTTTACTGCCATTTGTATCCTTGAGAAGATGAGGTGAAACCTCATAAATAATTGTAATATATTATACCGAAATTTCACTCATTCTTTAGCTCAAATTTGATATATTTTAATTATTTGGCTATAATCTTGAAAATTTTTAAGGGGCATACCCCTTTCTTGAAGGACAAAATTTGCAAGGTAAAGTTTGGAAATTTGGTGACAATATCGATACAGATTTAATCATCGCAGCAAGATATCTCAATACTTCTGATGCTTCAGAATTGGCAAAATACGTAATGGAAGATGCAGATCCTGATTTTGTATCTAAAATGAGTTATGGTGACATTATTGTTGCAGGAGAGAACTTTGGATGTGGTTCAAGTCGTGAACATGCACCTATTGCACTTAAAGAGGCAGGTATTTCAGCTATTATTGCTCCTACATTTGCACGTATTTTTTATAGAAATGCCTTCAATATGGGACTTCCTATCTTTGAATTACCAGAAGCTGTAGAGATAGAAGAGGGTGATACTATAAAAGTAGATATGGATAATGGAGAGATTATAAATATATCTCAAGCAAAGAGTTATAAATTCAATCCAATTCCAGAATTTATGCAAGAGTTAGTAGATGCAGGTGGTTTAATAAACTTTGCAAAAAAAGAGATAGAAGAGAGCAAATAGATATGAGAAGTTATAAAATAGGCGTTATTAAGGGTGATGGTATTGGTCCAGAGATTATTGATGAGGCTATAAAAGTTCTTGATGCTGTTTCTGTTTCTGAAGGTTTTAATCTTAAGTATGAAGAGATGTTACTTGGTGGTTCTGCTATAGATGAGACTGGTGTTCCTCTTCCAGATGAGACTATTCAGGGTGTTAAGAAGTGTGATGCAGTTCTTTTTGGTTCTATTGGTGGACCTAAATGGGATAATTTAGAGAGACATCTACGTCCAGAGTCAGGACTTCTTGGACTTCGTAAAGAGATGGGAACATTTGCTAATCTTAGACCAGCTATGGTATATGACGAGTTAGTAAATGCTTCTAGTCTTAAACCAGCAGTCATCAAAGGTGTTGATATAATGGTGGTACGTGAACTTACAGGTGGTATCTACTTTGGTCAGCCACGTGAGTATGATGCAGATAAATCTTACAATACTATGGTTTATACTCGTGAAGAGGTACAGCGTATAGCAGTTGTAGCATTTGATATAGCTATGAAACGTGATAAACGCATATGCTCTGTAGATAAGGCAAATGTACTTGAGGTAAGTCAATTTTGGAGAGAGATAGTTGAAGAGGTAGCAAAAGATTATCCAGAAGTAGAACTTACACATATGTATGTAGATAATGCTGCTATGCAACTTATCCGTGATCCTAAACAGTTTGATGTTATCTTAACTGGAAATATCTTTGGAGATATATTGTCTGATGCAGCATCTATGTTAAGTGGTTCTATTGGACTTCTTCCAAGTGCTAGTACAGGTAAAGGGGTTGGTCTGTTTGAGCCAATTCATGGTTCAGCACCTGACATAGCAGGACAAGGTATTGCCAATCCATTAGCAACTATCTCAAGTGCCTCTATGATGTTACGTTATGCATTGGGAGAAGATACTACAGCAAATAAGATAGATGATGCTATCAAAAAAGCACTAGCAGAGGGGTACCGTACAGGTGACCTTGGTAATTATGATGCTAAAGAGATGGTAACATGTTCTGAGATGGGTGATATAGTTGCAGATTATGCAAGTAGATAGGTTTTAGATTATGCAAAAACGTGCAAGAGTACTCATAGATTGTGATGATGCAAAAGGGTTGGTATATAAAATCTCTAAAGTATTTTATGATAGAGATTTAAATATAGACAATAACCGTGAATTTGTAGATAAAGAGCATAGTCGCTTCTTTATGCGTACTATTGTTACGGGTCTTTTTGATATAGATGAGCTTAAAGATGAGCTTAAAAAAGTTGTACCAAAAGATGCACAAATAAGAGTAATAGAACCAAAAGATAAAAAAATTATTCTTATGGTAACAAAAGAGTCTCATGCTTTAGGCGATATACTTGTACGCTATGAAGCAGGTGAACTTGGAGCAGAGATAGTATCGGTTATAGGTAATCATGAAGTACTTAGACCATTGGTAGAGCGTTTTGATATACCTTTTATCTATATTCCAGCAGATGGACTCAGCAGAGAAGAGCATGAAGCCAAAGTGATGGAGGAGATAGACAAACATACTTTTGACTATATAGTTCTTGCTAAGTATATGCGTATTTTAAATCCTACATTTGTAAAAGCTTATGCCTATAAGATTATCAATATTCATCACTCTTTTTTACCAGCATTTATAGGTGCAAATCCATATAAACAAGCTTATGAGAGAGGTGTAAAGATAATAGGTGCAACAGCTCACTATGTGACAAATGACCTTGATGAAGGACCTATCATCGCTCAAGATGTTATACCTGTAACTCATCGTTTTTCATGGAGAGATATGCAAAATGCAGGGCGTGATGGAGAGAAGATAGTTCTTTCACGTGCCTTATCTCTAGTACTTAACGATAGAGTATTTGTAAATGGCAATAAAACGGTGATATTTTAATGTTTAATGTAGTATTGGTAGAACCACAAATTCCTCAAAATACAGGTACTATAGGTAGATTATGTGTAAATTTAGGTGCAACTCTACATCTCATAAAACCTCTAGGTTTTGATATAGACGATAAAGCAGTTAAACGTGCAGGGCTTGACTATTGGAAGAGATTGGACTTAGTTGTATGGGAGAGTTTTGAAGAGTATCTAAAAGCATATCCTATTGGTAAAAATTCATATATGGCAACAACTAAAACAGACAATCTTTACTTCAATGCACCATTTAAAAAAGGTGACCATATCCTCTTTGGACCAGAGACAAGAGGCATAGATGAAAAATTACTTTTAAACAATCCAAATCAATGTATCACCATACCAATGGGAGGAGAGGGCAGAAGCTTAAATCTCGGCATAAGTGTAGGTGTAGTGGTATATGACGCATTACGTCAAAACTATGATGGTTTCAATAAGATAACCATAGCCAATACTCTAAAGGATAGTTAATGTCTTTTGGTGATTACTTATATATTGTCATAGCTATTATATTCTCATTTATGACTTTTACAATCATTCGCAATAACTTTTTATCTAAGTTTGATAAAGAACAAAGACGCAAAGATTTGTTAGATGACTATGAAGATGATTATGTCAATAATAAATCTAAGTAAGAATTATCTTTACTGTTTTTGATTTTAGCTCTTCCCCAACGAGGATGGATGGGAGTTTCCACCTTTCAATTTCATTGGGTAAGTATTGGAAATAGTTATTGACAAATTTATCAAAATTTTTATATGTTACTAGCATTTTGACTCATTAAATTAAAGATTATTTCGAACAGAACTGCCGACTCTTCTACCTGATAACCAACTTTTAGGATTAAAATAACTTCCAGATTTCTCTACAACAAGCATACCAATAATTGGTGTTAAGAATGTTAAAATCACTAAAGCAGTTCCTCTATTTTTGCTTCTTTTAGAACTTTTTCCATCAGGATTTAAAACTTGGACAAGATTCATAATCCAAATAATAGACAATGGTACTTTTGTTAAAAGTACTAAAATTGTTATACCTAAATTTTTATTATTGTCTTTATATGTATTAGAAACTAATTTAATAAATAATCCAATTGCTACAACTAAACCAATTATCATGCTTAATTGTTGATTCCCTCCTAGATATATAAAGATTAAATTTATTAGAACAAATGAAGCAGGTACTAAAAATGTCAGTCCTAAATCATCATAGTCCTTATAAATAATAATACTTCTATTTTTGCCCCATCCATTTATAACACCTGTTAATAAAACTATAAAGTAACCTACTAATATTACATTGTATATATCAGAATTCATCTATCTTCCTACTATTGAATTTAGCAATTTATTCTCATAAATAGGCATATTCAAATTTCCAGATAATGTGGCAACTTGGATATAACTATTTATTCATCATACATTTTATATAAAACACCCTTAAATTCCAACAATAACATACACTTTTAATGTATGTTATAAAAAGTCAAATAAAGCAAATTAGTCTAAAATATGGCGATTTGCAATATTTTTAAAGAAATTTATAGGTTTGATATATAATTTTAAT
>JALUBF010000007.1:18191-39828 GCA_027045015.1 Sulfurovum sp. | reverse complement strand
CAAACTTTAATGAAGCCTTATGATCAATATGTCCTGTTTTTGAAATATAAGGATTTTCTATAGGATTAATATCTATGGCTTTCCCATAAGTATGATTTGACCATTTCTTTGTACCATCTATATATCGGCAATTAAATGCTGATGTATTATCTGCTTCTATGGAAACCCAATCTTTACCATTAAAATCACTTACAAGTCTCATCTGTTTTATAGGATATTTTATGATATATAATTTCTTAAATATTTTAACTATACTTTTTGAGATATCTTTATTTACAATAAGTTCACCAATATGACTATTTTTATCAAAACCATAGTATGATAGTTTTATATAACGTAGATCTTTTATATCAACAGGACATCCTCTTCTCCAAGAGTTACCATTTATCATACGTTTTTTTATATTTGGAGTGATATTTAAAATGGTTGCTCTGTAATTTTGGGCAACCATTATAGAAGTTAAAAGTAGCAAGATAAGAGTAGTTCTCATGTATAATAAACCTTTTATATAATATTGATAATTATATCATTCAATTATAAAAATTTACTATTTTTAATTTTTAGAACTACTGTTATCTATCAATTTTGGTAATTTTTTATCTTTAATCTTCTTGGTAGTATTTTGTTTCTTAGCTACAGATATAACCAATAAATTATTTTTATTATAACTCATTTTAATTGTTGAATTATCTACATCATTTGGCATAGATATATTTTGTTGATATATACGTACAGAACTAGAAGAGCTATATCCATTTGTATTATTACTCTCTTTTTTTTCAACTATTTTTGCATTGATAGATAATATACCATTTTTAGAATCTATATCTATCTTATTTTTATCGCTTTTAGGTATATTTGTTATAAATTCATAACTATCCTTTTTATCTATAAAACCTTGTTCTGGTATTTGATGATTTAAGTTACGTTGCTGTATGTGACTATGCATGCGATTAAACATTTTATCCATACTCTTTTGCATTTGCATCATTTGCTTAAAGATATCATCTCCAAATGGATCATTTATAAAATTATTACCTGCATTCAATGATAAGGTTGCTACTATAGGTAAAATACAAAATGATATTTTTTTAATTAACATTTTAAATCCTTTTTAATATATTTTTAATATTATATATCTATAAGTTTAACCAATTTTTAACATTAAAAACTACTGAATATTATACAATTTTAAAAAAAACTATAAATAACCCCCCTTTCACTAACTTTTAGATAAAATTAGATAATTAATTTTATATATAAGGATATATCATGGGACTAGGCATAGGACTTGTTGGACTACCAAATGTAGGTAAATCTACTACATTTAATGCACTTACAAAGGCACAAAACGCAGAGAGTGCAAACTATCCATTTTGTACAATAGAGCCAAATAAAGCTGTAGTACCTGTACCAGATAAAAGATTAGATGAGCTATCTAAAATAGTAAATCCCGAAAAAGTACAATACTCAACACTAGATTTTGTAGATATAGCTGGACTTGTAGCAGGTGCATCTAAAGGAGAAGGTCTTGGAAATAAATTTCTAGGTAATATTCGTGAAACAGAAGTTATTTTACATATTGTTAGATGTTTTGCAGATGACAATATTGTTCATACAGAAGGAAGCATAGACCCTATTCGTGATGTAGAGATTATAGAACAAGAGCTTCTATTTGCCGATATTGATGCAGTTATTAAACGCATAGAAATGCTTAAGAAAAAAGCCAAAGGTAATGATAAAAATTCAAAAGAACAGTTAGTTGTAGCTGAAGCTCTACTAACACATATAGAAGATGGCTCACCTGTATCAACATTTGATGAATTAGAATCAGATGGTTTTTTAGCTATAAATAAAGATTTGCGTCTACTTACCTCTAAACCTATTATATATGGAGCAAATGTAGATGAAGATGGTCTAAGTGAAGATAGTGAGTATGTACTAAAACTAAAAGCATATGCAGATGAACGAGGTTCTGAAGTTATTAAACTTTGTGCAAAAGTAGAAGAAGATATGGTTGATTTTGATGATGATGAGAGAGAAGAGATGCTAACAGATCTTGGTGTATCTGAATCTGGATTGGATCAGATAATCCATAAAGGTTTTGACACATTAGGACTTCAATCATACTTTACAGCTGGAGTTAAAGAAGTACGTGCGTGGACTATCCCAAAAGGTACAACTGCACCAAAAGCAGCAGCAGTAATTCATAATGATTTTGAAAAAGGATTTATCCGTGCAGAGGTTATTAGCTATGAAGATTTCATTGAATTTGGTGGAGAGCAAGGTGCTAAAGATGCTGGTAAAAATAGGCTAGAAGGCAAAGAATACATAGTACAAGATGGTGATATAATGCACTTTAGATTTAATGTCTAAAATAGAGGTTTCATTATGAAAAAATTATTTTTATCTCTTTTGGTTGTATTGGCATTAGTTGGTTGCGATAATGAAAAAGGTGGTTTTATAAAAAGTGTAATTAGCAAAAATAATCAAGCAACATCTATAGCTAAATTAAAAAAATTAATAAAAGATGAAGGGTTAACATACTTTGAGACTATAGACCATCAGGAAAATGCAAGATCGGTTAAAGCTGATTTGACTCCTGAGAGCGTTATAATATTTGGAAATCCAAGTATGGCTACAGCTCTTATGAAATGTAATCCATCTATGGGATTAGACTTACCTCTTCGTATTTTAGTATCTACAAGCTATGAGGGTATTACTACTATTAGCTATACCAATCCCGAATATTGGTCATTAAAACACAATATAAAAGATAAAAAATGTTTAAGAATCTTAACTAAAGCATCAATAGCATTAGACGATCTTAGCAGTAAAGCGAGTAAAAAATAATGATAATAGATACAAATGAAATACTTTACCGTATTCAACAGACACTTCAAATATCTACTGAAGATATGATTCAAGCATATAAACTTGAAAATTATAAAATAAATAAAAATCATTTAGAAAATCTTCTTAAACGTCGTACAGATAAAGAATTCATACTTTGTTCATATGAAGAATTAGGTATTTTTTTAGATGGACTTATATCACTTAAACGAGGAGTGAGTCCTAAAAAAGCTATAGATAATAGAGAAATAGAACTAACTAATAATCTTATACTAAAAAAGCTTCGTATAGCACTAGAACTTAAAGAAGCTGAAATAGAAATAATATTTGCTCTTGCAGATATTAATCTTACAAAACAACAACTTGCGTCTTTATTTAGAAAAGAGAGTCATAAAAATTTTAAACCTTGTTCTACTAAACTTCTTATGGGATTTATAGAGGGACTAGATGAATTTTATTATGTAGGAGAGGAGATTTAAAAATATCTCTTTACAAAAACCCTATTTTAGTTGCTGTTAAAAATAGATAATACTTCCCTGTAATAGTAACTCTAAACCTCTTTTGTTGTAGATATTTTTTGCAAAAGATAATATCATTAAGTACTAAACTCATCTCATTCATAGCATAATTTGGAGCTTTTGCACCATATATCATCTCTCCTCCTATCCAACGTGAGTTTGGAAATCCTAAAATAATAGATGCATCTTTAGTAAGATACTCTTGAACAAGTTTCATAAAAAATGGTTTAAAATCTATACTAGGACTTTGCAATGTACCTATACTTATAAGCAAATCAAATTTACCCAAATTTAGCTCATCTAATTTATTAATATCTTTGGCATAGAACTTTACATTATCTTCTGTAAAAAGTTTTTTTGCATAATCTATTGCCGATTTGGAGTGATCTATACCAACCAATTTTATATTTTTATATCTATTGAAATCTAATTTATTTTTAATGACTTCAAATTCATCACCTCTATTTATACCAAGATTTAAGATAGAATGTCTCTTATCTACTTTTACATTATCTAATGATTGGTTATAGTAGTAAAAAAATGCTGGTTCTTCCATCTTGTGTATCTTTGCAAATAATGAATCTACACCATATTTTTCAATATTTTTAATATCTGTATGAAAAGAGTTATTTTGAAGTTTTTTAAATGTAAGTTCTATAAATGGATACTTACTCTCTTTTGGAGTAAGCATCTTACAGTGAAGTAGCTCTGCTAAATCATTCCAAGACTTATAGCTTCTATATATGTATATTTGATTATCTATAGCAAGTTTTTCTCCACTATAGCTATTAGAAATATCAGGATTAATTACTTCAAATCTTACAATATTACTACTTTTTAATCTATCTTCTAAAAGAGGAATTATCTCTTTCATTATCTCAGTAGTAAATTGTATTGTCATTTTTTAACTAAAATATATTATTTTTTTTCATCTAAAATAGAATATAAATTATCCTCTTCATATCTTATTCGTCTACCCAATATATCTACTATCTTATTAAAACTTTTAAAGAATTCCTCATCTAACTCAACATCATCTTTAGTATATTTTGTTAAAAACATCATTAAACTCATTTTAGTATTTTTAAATGTATCATTAAATTCATTTATATGTTCTTTATTATTAGGAGTTACTCTTTTCTCATCTTTTTGTATTCTATAAAATTCTATATCTTCACTCATCAAATGATCTACAGCTATAATGTTCAACTCTTTTAATAGTTCTTTAGCTCTTTTTTGATTATTTGTAGAATATGCAGCAATTACTTTATTTGCCAATACAACTATCTTTTCATGCTCTTTTTTCCACTGTTTAACCAATTTCTGATTTTTGGATAAAAATAATCCATCAAACATACTAAATCCTTCTTTTTCTACAGATATTTATTATTATAATTTATTTTTTATTATAGTTTATTTTTCTATTATAAAACCTTATATAACATTTTATAAACCAATATTATCTAATTAAACCTATAATTTTGCTATAATCCTTTTATGAAAAAAATAATTACTCTTCTAATAATATCAACAACATATATATTTGCAAATCTTAACGCAGTAGTTAGTATAGCTCCAGAGATGACTTTTGTTAAAGCTATAGGTGGAGATAAAGTAGATGTATCCCTTATGGTTCAAGTAGGTAACTCACCACATACCTATGAACCTAAACCTTCACAGATGACAGCTATAGCAAAAGCTGATTTATATTTTGCTATAGGTGTTGAGTTTGAAAATGTTTGGTTACCTAAATTTCATAGCATAAATAAAAAAATGCATATTGTAAACCTTAGCAAGGGTATAAAAAAAATAGATATGCTACATAAGCATCATAATATAGATGAGCATAAAGATCCCCATATCTGGACATCTCCTGAAAATGTAAAAATAATTTCTAAAAATATATTTAAAGCACTTACTACTATAGACCCTGCTAATAGTAAATATTATAAAAATAATTTAAATAATTTTTTAATAAATATTAACAATACAGACAAAGAGATAAAAAAGTATCTTTCTAAACTTAAAAAGTCTCATAAATTTATGGTATTTCACCCATCTTGGGGCTACTTTGCAAAAGATTACAATCTTACACAAATAGCTATTGAAGTAGAGGGTAAAAATCCTAAACCAAGAGAGTTAGTAGCAATACTAAAAGAGGCAAAAAAAGAGAGAATATCTGCTATTTTTACTCAACCTGAATTCTCTGATGCCTCTGCAAAAATCATCGCCAATGAGCTACATATACCTGTAATAAAAGTAACTCCTATGGCAAAAAATTGGTCAGATAATCTTGTTTTTATAGCTAAAACTATAGCAGGAGAAAACTAAGTGAATATCCTAGAGATAAACAATCTCTCTTTTTCGTACGACAAACAAGAAGTACTTGAAGATATAAATCTAAAAGTTGAAGATAAAGATTTTTTAGCCATTATAGGACCAAATGGTGGAGGAAAATCTACTCTACTAAAGCTTATATTGGGCATTAATCCTATTAAAAGTGGAACTATAAAAGTTTTTGGAAAAACTCCTAAAGAGACTCTTCGTAATATTGGTTATGTACCACAAAACACCAATGTAAATACTGATTTTCCCATAAAAGTTATAGAGGTAGTAATGATGGGGCATTTAGAGGGAAAACGTCCTTTATTTGGTTATGGTAAACATGAAGTAATGTGTGCTATGGGTGCTTTAGAAAAAGTTGGTATGGCAAATTTTGCCCAAACAAAGATAGGTTCACTTTCAGGTGGACAACGTCAACGAGCAATGATAGCTAGAGCATTATGTACACACCCAAAATTACTTATACTTGATGAACCTACATCAAGCATAGATATTACTGGACAACACAATATATATGAGCTACTTAAAGAGCTAAATGAGTATATTACTATTATTGTAGTAAGCCATGATATATCTGTTATCTTAGAGTATGCAAATAAAGCAGCTCATATCAATAAAACTCTATCTTTTCACAATATATCTGATAAGAGTTCTATATTTCATACACATAAAAACAAAGAACATTTCTGTGAGATAGAGTTACTAGAGATGTTAGCAAATAATGATTGCCATACTTGCAAAGATAAACAACTAAATAAAAGAGAGAAACTATGATAGAAGCTCTTCAGTTTACTTTTATGCAACACGCTATACTTGCTGGAATATTTGTAAGTTTTGCTGCTGGAATTATAGGCTCTCTTATCGTAGTAAACCGTATGGTATTTCTAGCAGGAGGGATAGCTCATACATCTTATGGAGGAATTGGCTTAGCTGTATATTTTGGTCTTCCTATTTTTCTAGGAGCATCTATATTTGCAGTAGCATCTGCCATACTCATTGCTATGCTAACGCTTAAAAAGCGTCACCGTATGGATACTTTTATTGGACTTATATGGGCTGTAGGTATGGCTATAGGTGTTATATTTATTGATCTTACTCCAGGGTACAACGTTGATCTTATGAGCTACCTTTTTGGCTCTATTTTAGCCGTAAGCACACAAGATCTATACTTCATGGGTATTTTACTTACTATTATATTACTTATAGTAACACTACGTTATCGTGATATTTTAGCAGTATCTTATGACTCTGAATATGCTGGATTACGAGGGGTTAATGTAAACTTTTTCTATACACTTATTTTAATTCTCTCAGCACTTACTGTAGTCATAGCCATCAAAGTAGTAGGACTTATCTTAGTAATTGCTATGCTTACTATACCTGTCTATATTGCAGAGAAACTCTCTTCAAGCCTCTTTTCTATGATGTTTATATCGGGAGCTATTGCTACAATATTTACACTTATAGGATTATGGTTCTCATATCGTTATAACTTAACATCTGGAGCATCTATCATTATAGTTTCAGCCATATCATTAGGAATTTTTTTACCTATTAGTAAAAGATTTTTATGATAAAAAGCATAGAGATTTATTAAAAATTAAAGGATACAACATAAAAGCATTTGAAAAATTTAACCTACATCCAAATATATTGAGAGCTATAGCATATCAAAATGCAACAGCCATACAAAATAAGGTTATTCCTGTTGCTATGAAAGGGGTAGATGTACTTGGTGCTTCAAAATCTGGTACAGGAAAAACAGCTGCTTATGTATTGCCTTTGCTTAACAAACTTCAAAAAGTTGTTAAGTCTGAAGGAAAAGTGGTACGTGTGCTCATAATAGTACCTACTATTGAATTGGCAGATCAAGTTTCTCGAACTATTATCTCTTTTTCTAAATACTTAGATATACAGACTGTAAAAGTACAAGGTGGTTCTAAAAAAATAGATCAAATCACACGTATAAAACAAGGCGTAGATATAGTAGTAGCAACTCCTGGACGATTACAAGAGTTTATAAAAGATAAAAAAATTAATCTTGAGTATGTAAATACAGTTATATTAGATGAAGCAGATACTATGCTTGATCTAGGTTTTTTAGCAGAGATAAAAAGCATATTGAAAAGTTGTACAAAACCAAAACAGATGATGTGCTTTTCTGCAACTATATCTCAAAATATAAAAAAACTTGCCAAAGAATTTTTAAACAATCCTGCTATTGTAGAAGTAAGTAATAGACGTGATGTTGTAAACTTCATAAAACACAGAGCATATAAAGTAGATAAAAAACGTAAAGCCCAACTTAGTGCAAAACTTGTAAGAGATATGGGGGTAGATCAAGTTCTTATATTTGTCAATAAAAAAGAGACAGCAGATAAACTTTTTGAATACTTAAAAGAGCAAGGCATCTGGACATCTATCATTCATGGTGACATAAAACGTGGTGGACGTGCAAAAGCTCTTACACTACTTAAAAGTGGGAAATCACAAGTACTTGTAGCAACAGATATAGCTGCACGTGGGATTGATATACCAGAGTTACCTTTGGTTATAAACTATGATTTACCAGAGCAAACTGATGACTTTACTCACCGTGTAGGAAGAACAGGAAGAGCAAACAATAAAGGAGAGGTTATTACCCTACTTACTATAAATGACTACAACCATTTTAGTACTATAGAAAAGCATCTTAAACTAAATGTAAAACGTGAGGTAATGGAAGGTTTTGAGATAACAGATAAACAGCCACGTCAAGCTCGTCCACGTAAAAAGTCTTTACGAGAGAAAAAAGGCTATATAGATTATGATAAAAAACGAAAATTTACTTACGCAGCACAGAAAAAGAAGCGTGAAGAAGAGAAGAAACGAAAGAGAAAATAGAAGATTTAACTCTTCTGTTTTTTATGATACGCTCTTCTAATACACTAATATGTTTATCTAATTTTCTATTTATCTCTTTTAATTTTTTAGGCTTAATATCATTTTGCATCTAAAACTCTCTCTATTTCACGCATAGCATCTTCATTTTTAAGTCTAAATTTAATCTCTATACGTCTTGAAGCATTTTTATCTTCTACACCATTAACTTTTACAAGATCAAGATAAGCACGTCCAGATGCTACCATAAGAGGTCTTATATTGTATTTTTTTGTAAATTTAAGTGTCAATAGATATTCCATAACAGCTAAAGCACGTTTTTGAGATAATTTTAAATTATACAAATAAGAGCCATCACTATCTGTGTGACCTTCTATTATAATTTTATCCAAATGAGAACGTATCTCTTTATTTCTTACAAGAGCACCAATATACTCTTCAAATGCTTTTTTAAGTTTTATTTTTGCTCTATCTTTAAGCTCAGCTTTTCCTACTTCAAATAATATATTTGAAGCTAATTTAAGTGAACCTGTCTTTTTATCTATATGTATCTTATTTCCAAGTGCTTTTTTCAAGGATTTTATAACTTTAAGTTTAATACCTGTAAGTGATTTTATCTTCTTTTTTTGATTTTGAAAACTTAATAAAAGATCATCATATTGTGTCTTCTTCTCATCTATAGTATTAAGTAAAGAAATAACTCTTTTGTCTTTTAGTTTTATCTTTTTTTTACTATTTGTAATAGTATTGGATAATACAATTACTTTATTCTTATAATCTTTTAATCTTTTTTTTACTTTTTTTATATTAGATATATTTTTATTTAATGTTGTCTCAACAATAATTATCTTATTATTTAACTTCGACTCCCTACTCTTAGATTTAACTAACATTCTCTTGAGTTTTTTTATCTCATCTAAATTTAACTTTAAATTTTTAGAGATAGAGGTTAGTTTTGATTCTTTATGGGTTAAATCTGATTTCAAGATAATAGACTTAGATACAATAGCCCCAATAAGCAAGATAAATACAAAAAGTAATCCTGCCATCAAATCTGCATAAGATATCCAAAAATTACTCTCTTCACTTGTACTATTTTTTCTAAACATATATCTTAATTCTCTCTATCTTTTACAGTAGATAGAAGTTGAGTAAATTTAGCCAATTTCTCTACAGATTTAGCCAACTCTTCATCTATCTTATCAAATGTATGATCTACAGAGTCATCAAAATGTTTCATTCTTTTTTCCAAATTTTTTGCACTCTTATTAAATTCAGATATATTCTCTTCCATAATATTAACAGCACTTATGCTCTCTCTTCTATCTTCTATACTTTTAATAGTACTTTGTAACTCTGAAGATATATCTCTCATATGTATAGTAAGCTGATTAAAACTATTTGTTGTGTCATTAACAATAGTTGTGAAATTTTTAATATATTCATCATTTAACTCTTTTACAAAATCCATATTAAAAGTCTCTTTTAAAGTCTGGACTATCTGCTGATCTTTTAATTCAGATTGAGTATGTTCATGTTTTATAAGTTCAGATTTCTTCCATATATGGTCATTATATAATCTCTCAAGCTCAAATATCTGTCTATCTACTTTAGCTACACCTCTTTTTTCAAAATATGTCCATACAAGAGATAGTAAAATACCATATATTGAAGCATAAAATGCTGTACCTACTCCAGATAAAAGCAGTGATATTTCACGATCTAGTGTAGATGTATCTTTTGCAGTAAAATCTGGCATAGATATGGCAATAGCTATAAATGTTCCAAGTATCCCGAGCATAGGAAAGATAGATGGTGCTACACGAGCAAAATTATCATTACGAATATCTCTATAATATTCAGACATAAAATCTTTAATATTCAATGTAGATTTAGTTTTTCCCATAATACTAAGAGCATTAGAACGAAGGGCAGATTGTAAATCCTGCTCCATACGAATAAATGATTTTCTCATAAAACATACAGCATAATTTGCATTATGTTTTACAAAAAACATAAATACTATAAAAATAAACGATATTATAAGTAATGAGTGTAACTCAACTTTTAATGATATAAGATTTAAATAGGCTAATACTATTCCTAAAAGAAAAAGAGATGGTATTAGTAAAATTGTTATTATAGGAGCAATACAAAGAGTACTACTTTTTTTATCAAAGTTTTGCATTAGATTAACCTCTATTGGTATAAGTTTTAATGATTATATCAAAAATATATAAACAAATTATTACCAATAGAATTTTTAAAATTAGATTATTAAACAATTCCTAGATCAGCAAGAATAGTTTTAATCTTTGGTGAAATCTCACTAAGTTCTGCCATAAGCGAATCCCAAGCTTTATCTTCAACATACCACTCTTCTATTCGTTTAAACGAGTCACTTTTCTCTTCTTTACTTAAAGCATCTGTTTTATCTATATTCTCTTTTATTGTCTCTAAATGTTTTAGATTTGTTTTACTCATAATTTTCTCCTTCAATATATGGTTATAGTTTACATCAAAAATATTAATCTATAGTTAATATTTTACTATTTATATGTGTATCTATCCATAAATACGTTTAAAAAGCATCATTCCCAATAGAGTAGCAACTATAGAAAGAGTAACATTTAATGTAATATTTATAGCTACACGTCCTAAAAGTCCATTTTGTAGCATTGTAACTGTTTCCAATGAAAATGTAGAAAATGTAGTCAATGCACCAAGCATACCTGTAATGACAATAGCTTTTTGATAAGGTGCTACAACAGATTCAAAGTAAAATACCATAAATCCTATAATAAAACTCCCTAATATATTTACACTTAGTGTACCAATAGGAAATAGTGTTGGCATAATCTTTTGAACAAATCCACTTATCAGAAATCTTAAAATAGCACCGACAAAACCACCTGCCCCAACAGCCATAAGTAAATATAACTGCATTATATATCACCAAATTTAGGATGATTATATTGTATCACTTCTATATCTGAAATAGTAACTAATCCCTCTGTTATCATATCTGTAGAAGCCTCTAAAAATATTTTTATATTATCATATGTATCAATTATACTAATAACCAATGGCATATTCTGTTTTAATGTCCAAACATTAAAAGTATGAATATCAGAATGCACCCCAATACCAGCTACTGCTTTTACAACCGTTGCACCTGCTATACCCTTATCTTTTGCTAAAAATAAAAGTGCTTCAAAAAGAGGCTTACCATTATAAATATCCTCACTACTTATATATATTTTCAACTCTTTACGCTTACCAATATAACGTTTCATCTATATTCCTTATACTATTTATTGTTCCAAGGCTTTTAGCCAAATCTCAAAATCTACATCACTAGCCATCTTCCACTCAGCTCTAGGGCTTAAAGATATAGTACCAACTTTAGGTCCATCTGGCATACATGAACGCTTAAACTGCTGAGTAAAAAAACGCTTTAAAAATAGATGAAGCCACTTTTTTATACTCTCTTTGTCATACTTACTATCGAATGCCATAACTGCCAAATATAATATTTTACTTGGCTTTGCCCCATACTTAATAAAATGGTACAAAAAGAAGTCATGAAGCTCATAAGGTCCTACTATACTCTCTGTCTCTTGAACTATCTCATTATCTTTATGAGGGAGAAGCTCTGGACTTATAGGTGTAGCCAATATATCATCTATAATATGAGCTATCTTTTCATTGGATTTATAGTACTCTATCACATACTGTATGAGTGTTTTTGGTATGCCTGAGTTTAAAGCATACATACTCATATGATCACCATTATATGTACTCCAACCAAGTGCTATCTCACTTAAATCACCTGTACCAATAACAAGCCCACCGATCTTATTTGCCATATTCATAAGTATGCTTGTTCTTGCACGTGCTTGAACATTCTCATAAGTTACACTATGCTCATCTCTATTATGTTCTATCGCTTCAAACTCTTTTAGTGATATATCGGTAATATCTACACTTTTAAGTGTCACACCAAGTGCATTACAAAGCTCTATGGCATTTGATTTGGTTCTAGTTGTAGTTCCAAACCCTGGCATAGTAATAGCTATAATATTTTCAATATCCCACCCCCTCATCTCAAAAGCTCTATGTGTTGATAGAAGTGCCAAAGTAGAGTCCAATCCACCACTTATGCCTATAACAGCCTTTTTAATATGAGTATGTTTCATACGTTTTATGAGTCCATGGGCTTGGATATGTACTATCTCATCACATCTACTCTTTTTATCTGCATATTGTGAAGGTACAAATGGCATAGAGTTTATCTCTCTATCTATCTTAGTTAAAGTTGGAAGATTGCCTACTTTAATCGTGCGTACTTTTTTACGCCTACTGTCACAGTAACTAGACTCATTTAACCTCAACCATCTCAATCTCTGTAGATCAACATCTGCCATAATAAAGTGACTATCCATACAAAAACGCTTATTTTGAGCCAATGTAGAACCATACTCACTAATAATAGCATGTCCACCAAAGACTGTATCTGTTGTACTCTCTCCCACTCCTGCCGAACTATAGACATAAGTAGCCATACAACGTCCACTTTGTGTTCTTACAAGCTCTTCTCTATACTCATATTTTCCTATAAGTTCATTACTTGCACTTAAGTTAAATAATAGATTTGCCCCATTAGATGCCATATGATTACTTGGAGGTGTTATAGCCCAAAGATCTTCACAAATCTCTACTCCAAAAGTCATATCTCTATTATCTTTAAAGAGTAGATCAACCCCAAAAGGTACTTCACTATCTACTACTTCTATCATACTTCTGACTATATCACGACCACTTACAAACTGACGCTTTTCATAAAACTCTTTCTTGTTAGGCAAATATGACTTTGGTACAACTCCCAATACTTTTGCATTTTGAATAACAACAGCACAATTATATAGTCTATCTACATCAAGTAGAGCTATACCCAATATAGCTATAGTATTTATATCTATTGTATTTTCCAATATATATGAGAGTGCCTCATCTTGTGAAGCTATAAGAGTCTGATTTAACAAAAGGTCACTAGCAGTATATCCTGTAAGTGTAAGCTCTGGAAATACAATGACAGAAACCTCTTTAGAGTTAGCCTCTTTTATAAGTCTTAAAACCTCTTTGGCATTTTTTGTAGGATTACCTACGACTGTTCTATTGACTGCTGATGCTACTCTATAATATCCAAACATATTTTTCCTTTATATATCGGGGATAATATACCCCCGAATTGTGGTTAACTATGCTTTACTTGCTACTACTTCAATAGACTCAATAGCATCATTTTGTTCAATATTATCAAGTACCATAAAGCTATCTGTATCATCTTCATCAATAGCACCAAAGACTGTATGAACACCATCTAAATGTGGAGTTGCTACAAAAGTAATAAAAAATTGACTTCCACCTGTATTTGGTCCAGCGTGAGCCATAGATAGTGTTCCACGTCTATGTGGCTGTTTACTTGTATCAGTCTCACAATCTATCTGCCAGTCTGGTCCACCTGTACCTGCCATAGCTGGATTACCTTGTGGTCCTGAGTGTGGGCAACCACCCTGTGCCATAAATCCTGGAATTACTCTATGAAATGCTAAATTGTTATAAAATCCAGTTTCAGCTAAATGTGCAAAGTTTGCTACTGTATTTGGTGCATCTTCAGGAAAAAGTTTTGCCCAGATAGTCCCTTTTGATGTATTGAACTTAGCATATTTATATGTTTCCATAATCTCTTGTGGTATATCGTATCTTTTTGATTGTTTTCCAAACATTTGTGTTTAGTCCTTCTGTAGTTAATTTAAAGTATAATTATACCAATAAAAGTTAAGGAAAGTTAAATGGAATTATGTATTGCACTGGATTTACCATCAGCTCAAGAGAACTTGGCACTTGCCAACTCACTCAAAGAGCATAATATTTGGATGAAAGTTGGTTTTAGAGCCTATATAAGAGATGGTAAACCATTTATTGATGCACTTAAAGAGATAAACCCTGATTTTAAAATATTTCTTGACTTAAAGCTCTATGATATACCAAATACTATGGCTGATGCAGCTGAAGAGATAGCCAAACTAGGTGTAGATATGTTCAACATTCATGCAAGTGCTGGAGCAGTAGCTATGAAAAGTGTAATGGATAGACTTTCAAGTTATAAAAAACGCCCTTTAGTTTTAGCTGTAACTGCACTAACCTCTTTTGATGAAGCAAATTTTAAATCTATCTATGAAAAAAGCATAAATGAAAAAGCAAAAGAGTTTGCAAAGATGTCGTATGAAAATGGTTTAGATGGTGTTGTCTGTTCAAGTTTTGAGAGTCGTGAGATTAAAAATGCTACATCAAATGAGTTTTTAACTCTATCTCCTGGAATTAGACCATTTGGAGAAGATGCAGGAGACCAACAAAGAGTTGCTACACTTGAAGTAGCCCACAATGAAGCTGTTGATTACCCAGTAGTAGGTCGTCCCATCTACAAAGATAAAAATCCAAAAGCTAAAGTAGAACAGATATTAGAGGTTATTAAAAACCTCTAATACTACTTCCCAATATTGTGCTTTGTTTTTGTCATATCAAATGCTCGTTGTGTACCTTGCATCATAAAGTACATACCTGTAACGAATAATCCTAAAACGATAAGTGGTGCCAATTTTTGAAACATAATAAAATCCTAATTTTTTATAGTTATAACATATTTTTCTCAAAAACTAACATTATTAACTAATTTATATAAAAAATACAAAAATATCTTAAAATTTATATTTTTAAGCTTTTATTTAAGTTAGAGGTATTATAATGCTACTCACATAACAACTTGGACAAGTGGGAGAGCTGGCTGAATCCGCGCCCCTGCTAAGGGCGTGTAGTCTCACGATTACCGAGGGTTCGAATCCCTCCTTGTCCGCCACTATGTTAAAAAATCATATAAACTACACTCTTTTTTAATCAATTTTCAAAAGATTTATTATTTCTAATCTAAATTTAAATCTGATTTATCAAGCCTACGTTTAAGCTTCATCTTTTGTTTAGCTACTTCTCTCATATCGGCATGAGAGTCACTCTCATCAACTATCTCTACACCGAGTATAGTCTCAACACAATCTTCAAGTGTTACAATACCTTCTGTTTGGTCATAAGAGTCTTGCACTAAAAACATATGCTCTTTTTTCTTGATAAATAGATCTAATGCCATAGATACAGGTATATTTTCATTTATCTTATATATATCTTTTTGAATGCTTTTCAGTACTATAGAATTATCTTCTAACGCATGTTTAAATATCTTCTTTGTCATAATCATACCAGTAATATTTTCTATACTTCCATCAAATACTGGTACACGAGAAAACTTAAAAATTGCTGGTTCATTTGCAACTATATCTGAAAGTTTACGATTTCCATCTAAAGCAAAAACTACTGTACGAGGCGTAAGTATCTCTTCTATTTTAATGTTATCTAACATTAAAATATTTTCTATAACATCTGATTCTTGTTCATCAAGTATCCCCCTATCTTCACTCATAAGTGTTGACTCTATTAACTCTTCACGAGTAAGTGAACCATTATCATCATTCTTACCTATACGATTGGTAACAAAAAGTGTCATAATAATAATAGGATAAGTAAGCCATATAAATATACGTATAGTATATGATGCCATAGGTGCAAGCTCTTTCCAATATGTTGCACCAATAGTTTTAGGAATAATCTCTGCAAAAAACAGTATGGCAAAAGTAAGAACTACCGATACCCAAAATACTGCACTAGATCCAAAAACATGCTCTGCTTGAGCACCAACAGCTGCTGCTCCTAATGTATTTGCAATGGTATTTAAAATAAGTACAGAAGCGATAGATTTATTGATATTTATCTTATGTGATTTAAGTAACGCCCCTACTTTTGGACGCTCTTTTTCAAGTACCGAGATATATGGCATATTTACAGATAGTAAGACTGATTCTAAAACAGAACATATAAAAGAGACAATAACTGAAGCAAAAAAGTATAAAAGTAACAAGTCCATAGACTAAAAAAATCCTTATAATAAAATGAGGGTAGCTAACCCTAAAAAGCTAAAAAAACCAACTATGTCGGTTATTGTTGTTAATATAACTGTACTTCCTATGGCAGGGTCAATATCTAACTTTTTAAGCAAAAGAGGAATCATTGAACCAAAAAAACCTGCTGAAAGTAGATTTATAACCATAGATAAAGCAATAACAACACCTAACATACCTTTGTCAAACCATATTGAGGCTATTATACCTATAATTATGGCAAATAAGATTCCATTTGCAAGAGATAAAATAACCTCTTTTCTTATAGTCCTAAATGCATCATTTTTAGCAATATCACCAAGTGCTAATTGACGTACAACAACAGTTAATGATTGTGTACCTGCATTTCCTCCCATAGATGCAACTATAGGCATCAAGATAGCCAATGCTACAATACTCTGTAAAGTATCTTCAAACATTCCAATAACCAAAGAGGCAACTATGGCTGTAATAAGATTTACTCCAAGCCATATAGCACGTGCTTTACCTGCTTTAAAGATATCATCATCCTCTTCTGCATCATCATCTACCCCTGCAAGATTATACATTTGGTCAGTTGCTTGTTCATTGATAATATCATAGATATCATCAGATGTAATACGTCCGAGCAATACACCATCTTTATCTATAACAGGCATAGAGTTTAAATCATACTCTTGAAACTTTTGAACTACATCATCTATATCATCATGATCTCTTACAACAATTGGTTTAAACTTTTCAGGAGTCTCTTCAATATTATCTTTAAGAGTTTTATTGAAATCAAAAACTAAAAGATTATCTAAACCTACTCCATAATATAATTTTTTCTTTTTATCTGTAACAAAAAGATAATTTACATTTTCAAGCTCATCTTTACGACGTAACTCTGCAAAATCTTTTATAACGTTATGTACATTTTGTTCAAGACCAGCTGTATATACCTCTATTTGCATATATGCACCAGCTTCATCTTCTTCATACTGCTTAAGTTGAAGAATATCTGCTTGATCTTCTAAATCTAACTCTTCAAAGACCTCTTTTGCCATCTCTTCATCACGCTCTTCAAGCTCCTGAATAAAGTCTGTCTGATCATCAGACTCTAACTCAGCAAGAGATTCAGCAATCTCTTCTGGCGTAAAAGACTCTAAAACATCTTCAAAATATCTATCTGGAAGTTCAAGTGCAACATCTGCAATAAGCTCTTTAGGGATAGCTTGTACTGCTTTTGTAAAACTTTTATCATTTAAATCTTTAAGAAAATTAGCTATTTCAGAGGGGTGTAGTTCATCATAAGAGTGTGTATTTAAATATTCTGTAAGTTTATTCATAATTTACACCTTTATTATTTAAAATATTTGAAAAAAATAAGGAAAATGGAGAGATAAACTCTCCGAAGTTTTATTGTTCAGGAATATCACACTTTTTAGTAATTATACAAAGTGGACAGAAGTTAGAAAGTCCAGCTATAAGTGGTACAACACCTAAAAAGAACCATTTATTTCCTATAACAAATCCTGTTATGATTAATGCTAAACCAATTACAATTCTAATTGGTCTACATATTTTTCTTATCTTATTTACATCCATTAGTTTACCTCTTATTTTTTTATATTATACATAAATAAATATTAAAGGAGAGAATTACTCTTATTATAAAAGTAATTCTCAATAATTTTTATATTTGTAGACCTGCACTAGCAAAATCAAAATCTCCACCATTATCATCATAACGATGGAAATTTTCTTGGAACATAGTAGCAAGTTTTGCTAAGTTTGCATCATATTCTTCTTTATTCTCCCAAGTCTCTCTAGGGTTAAGAACTTTATTATCTTGTACTCCATCAAGTGTTTTTGGAATTTGTAGATCAAACATAGGAAGAGTATCAAACTCTGCATCATTTATAGAACCATTTAATATACCATCAATACATGCTCTTGTGTCTTTAATACTCATACGTTTACCGACACCATAAGGACCACCAGTCCAACCAGTATTGACAAGATATACATTTACACCATGCTCATCTATCTTTTTACCAAGAAGTTCTGCATATTTTGTAGGATGAAGTGGTAAAAAAGCTTCACCAAAACATGCTGAGAATGTAGCCACTGGTTCTGTAATCCCACGTTCTGTACCAGCTACTTTTGCAGTATATCCTGACAAGAAATAATACATAGCCTGCTCTTTAGTAAGCTTAGATACAGGAGGCAATACACCAAATGCATCAGCTGAAAGAAATATAATATTACTTGGGTGACCTGCTTGTAAATCTTTTTGATGATTTACAATATGCTCTATGGGGTAAGATACACGTGTATTTTCTGTTTTACTTCCATCTGCATAATCAACTTTTCCAGTATCATCTGCAACAACATTTTCCAAAAGAGCATCTTTTACAATAGCACCATAAATTTCTGGTTCACTTTTTGGGTCTAAGTTGATAACTTTAGCATAACAACCACCCTCAAAGTTAAATACACCATCATCGTCCCAACCATGTTCATCATCACCAATTAACGCTCTATGTGGATCTGTTGAAAGAGTTGTTTTTCCTGTACCAGATAGTCCAAAAAATAGACATACATCATCATCTTTACCTACGTTAGCAGAACAGTGCATAGATAGTTTACCCTCTAGTGGTAACCAGTAGTTCATCATAGAGAAGATACCTTTTTTCATCTCTCCACCATACCATGTACCACCAATAATAGATATATTATCTTCTACATTAAATACAACATAAACATCAGAGTTTAGTCCATGCTCTTTATACTTCTCATCAACAGTCTTACAAGCATTATATACAGTAAAATCTGGCTCAAATACTTCAAGTTCTTCTTCTGTAGGACGAATAAACATATTTTTTACAAAGTGTGCTTGCCATGCTACTTCAGATATAAAACGAATAGATCTTCTACTTGCCAAACTAGCTCCAGTAAAAACATCTGTTACATAGATATTTTTACCAGACAGTTGTGTTAGAGTGATATCTAAAAGTTCATCATATATCTCTTTTGTTATCTTTTTATTTACATCTCCCCAAGCTATATTTTCATTTGATGGAGCTTGATCTACAAAATATTTATCTTTAGGACTACGTCCTGTAAAAATTCCTGTATCACACATAGCAGTACCTGATGTAGATATCTTACACTCACCACTGTTTACTTCATGCACTTGTAACTCATCATAACTTAAATTATAATATATATCACCAATATTTTTCAATCCAAGCTTGTCAAGTCCATTAGGTGTTTTGGTACTCATAGTATCCTCTTTTTAGATAATTTATTTTATGCTAACGCATAAATCAGAAAATATAAATATTTTCTGATTTATATTTTAAACTAAAGGAGATAACAATATCTCCTTTTAAAAATACTACTTAAATATTGAAAGTAATACACCAGCTGCAACAGCAGAACCTATCACACCTGCAACATTTGGTCCCATAGCGTGCATAAGCAAAATATTGCCTGGTTTCTCTTCTGAACCTACTTTAGATGCAACCCTAGCTGCCATTGGTACAGCCGATACACCTGCTGCTCCAATAAGTGGATTAATTGGTTCTTTAGAAAATTTATTCATAACTCTTCCCATAAGCACACCTGCTGCCGTACCAGCAGCAAAAGCAAGAAGACCAATAACCATAATACCTAAAGTCTCAGTAACTAAAAATTTATCTGCTTGAAGTGTCATACCTACACCAAAACCTAAGAAAATAGTTACAATGTTAATCAAAGAGTTTTGCATCTCATCTGATAGTCTGTTAATAACACCTGACTCTTTTGAAAAATTACCAAAAGCAAATGCACCCATAAGTGGTGCAGCATCAGGTAAAATAAACGCTATCATCATAACAACAACTAATGGAAAAATAAGTTTCTCTAACTTATGTACTTTTCTTGTAGTTGTCATAACTATTTGACGCTCTTCTTTTGTTGTCAAAGCTCTCATTATTGGTGGTTGTATCACAGGTACAAGTGCCATATATGAATATGCAGCAACTGCTATGGCACCTAACATCTCAGGGGCTAAAGCAGAAGCTATAAAGATAGATGTAGGACCATCAGCCCCACCAATAATACTAATAGCTGAACACTGCTTAAGTGTAAAATCTACTAATCCTGTATATTGAGATAGTGCAGCAGCACCAACTAATGAACCAAATATCCCAAACTGAGCAGCTCCACCAAGAAGTGCTGTTTTAGGATTGGCAAGAAGTGGTCCAAAGTCAGTCATAGCACCAACACCCATAAAGATAAGTAGTGGGAAGAACTCATTATGGATACCCATACCATATATTATCCCAAGCATACCATCTGGACCAGACATATTTGCTACTGGAATATTGGCAAGTAAACCACCAAATGCTATGGGTAAAAGCAGAAGTGGTTCAAATCCTTTTGCAATAGCAAGATAAAATAGTACAAAGATGATAAGAAACATAATAATACGTCCCCAACTCTGAGCAAAGAGAGACATCTCTTCACCCTGTCCATTTTTTAAACCCTCTTTAGGGTTTATGATGGCATCTAACCCTGTAGTATGAAAAAAAGAGACGATAAGCCCACTAATTGTCTTCTCTTTATATGTTGCCTGCTCTTGTGCTATAAGCTCTTTTTGTGTTTTAAACTGAGTTATACCATTATCTTCAGATGCATTTAAATTTGTAAAAAATGCAAATACAAATAGTAAAGATAGTAAAAGATGTTTAATCTTCATATCTAATCCATTGTTGCTAAAAGTTGTGTATCTGCTACAGTATCGTTTACATTTACATCAATAGAAACAATCTTACCTGCTTGAGGAGCAGCTATATCTATCTCCATTTTCATAGCTTCAAGAATCATAATAACTTCACCTTCTGCTACTGAATCACCAGGATTTTTAAGTATTTTCCATACATTACCTGGTGTTTGAGAGTTTATCTCAAAACTCCCTACTCCAGATACAACTGGTGAAGGGGTAGTAGATATTGGGGTAGATAC
>JALUBF010000007.1:0-18091 GCA_027045015.1 Sulfurovum sp. | reverse complement strand
CTTCTGCTACTGAATCACCAGGATTTTTAAGTATTTTCCATACATTACCTGGTGTTTGAGAGTTTATCTCAAAACTCCCTACTCCAGATACAACTGGTGAAGGGGTAGTAGATATTGGGGTAGATACAACTGGTGAAGGGGTAGTAGATATTGGGGTAGATACTACTGGAGTAGGTGTTGATGCTGTAACTACTGGAGCTATTTGAACATCTCCATCACCTTCTGCTACTTGAACACTATATTGTTTACCATCTACTACTACTGTATAATTTCCTGCCATTTTTTTATCTCCACTACAATTATTTTTACCTTTTTTAACCATGAGAGGTGCTTCACCCTTCAAAAACGCAATACCTTTTTTATCACAAGCTGCTGTGATGAAAATATTTTCATCACTAACTTCCAATCCCTCTTCTTCTAAAACTTTACTCCAATATGCTATTGATTTAGTTTTATCTTTATCTGCAATGTCTAATGGAATTTGGGTTGTAGGTTCAAGATTTAATTTTTCTGATGCAAGTTCTATTATCTCTTTATCTGGCATAATTGGTGTTTTACCAAAGTATCCAAGAACCATACGTCCATATCCTGGAGCTATCTGTTTCCATGGACCAAACATAACATTTGCATAGGCCTGTTGCCAATAGAACTGACTTACTGGCGTACATGAAGTACCATAACCTCCACGTTCTATTACCTCTTGCATAGCATACATAACCTCATCAAATTTATCTAATTCATTAGATTCTTCCATCATATTGATATTTGATGCTAAAGCACCACCAGGCATAGGAGAAAATGGAATAATAGGAGATACTTTTGTTGATTCTGATGGTATTGTGTATTCAGATAAACAATCTCTTAATCTCTCTTCATATTTAAGTATATTACTAGATTTCAAATCAGCAAGATTATAATTAGTTCCTTTTGTTGCATGAATCATAGTCAAAATATCTGGTTGAGATGTACCACCAGATACTGGCGAAGCTGCCATATCTATACCATTTGCACCAGCTTCAAGTGCTGCAAGATAAGATGCTACTGATACACCTGCTGTCTCATGAGTATGGAAACGTAAATGAACTGCATCACCAAGAAGTTTTCTTGCCATTGCTATAGTCTCATATACTTTATGTGGATTTGCTGTTCCTGAAGCATCTTTAAAACATATACTATCAAATTCAAGACCAGAATCTAAAATATCTCTAAGTGATTTTTCATAAAAAGATACATCATGTACACCTTTACATCCAATAGGTAAATCCATCATAGTAACAGCTATCTCATTGCTCATACCATATTTTTTTATCATATTTGATGGATACAATAGATTATTTACATCATTTAAAGCATCAAAATTCCGTACAGTTGTTGTACCATATTTTGCAAACATTTTTGCAAAAAGCTCTATTATCTCACGACTTGCTGTCTCTAATGTAACAGTATTTATACCACGAGATAGTACCTGTAGATTTACATCTTTACCAACCACTTCTCTAATACTATTCATTCTATCAAATGCATTCTCTTGTAGATAAAAGAAAGATGACTGAAAACTAGCTCCACCACCAAATTCAAAATGTGTTATTCCTGCTTTTTTTGCTTCTTCTACAGCAGGAAGAAAGTCATCTATAAGTACACGACCACCAAGAGAAGATTGAAAACCATCTCTAAAAGTCGTATCCATTACATCAATATATTTTTTAGCCATTTACAATACCTTGTTTATTGATTTTTACGAAATTCACTAATAGCAGCTACAATAGCAGCTACATGATGTGCATCGTCTATTTCTGTTACAATTGAAGTAGGTTTAGTTACTTCAGGTGTTTTCTCTTGGAAGAATTTATTGATAATAAAAGCTTGTAACTTTACTACCTGAACCAATACCATAAGAAAGACAAAGACTATTGCCATTCCTAATACCATAAATTTTAAACTTTCACCTACTAAATTAATTTCCACATATCAACCTTTAATACACTAATTCTTAGTCTTAAATTTTAAAACATTTTTGCTTGTTATATAGTTAAAAATATAAAATTATCTACGTTTTTTCCTACGATTACTATTTTTAGTACTTTTTTTCTCATCTATATAGCTTTGCATCATTGTATCTACTGCATCTTGGTCAAATCCAATTTGTGAACCAATATGTTGTCTCTCTTGAACTATAAGATATGACATAAGTTTTTCTAAAAGAATATCTCTATTCATATCTGACATATACTCTAACATATCCATTGCATCATTATCAATATCTATATCACGGATTTGATCTGCAAGATATTCACGTCCATTATCATCTAGCTTATCACTTCCTTGTAGTGTAGCTAAACGCATATTGGCTCCCACCTCTTTTTGAATACGTTGAAGTTCTCTAAACTCCTCTGTAGTTACAAGTGTAATTGCCTGTCCACTCTTTCCTGCACGTCCTGTTCTTCCTATACGATGAACATAAGATTGAGGGTCAAATGGAATATGAAAGTTAAAAACATGAGTTACATCTTTTACATCTAACCCACGAGCAGCAACATCTGTTGCTACCATTATCTTAATCTCAGCTCTTCTATAAGATTTTATCATCATCTCTCTATCTTGCTGTTCTAAATCACCATGTAATCCACCTGCACTAAAACCAAGTGCTTGTAAATGCTCTGTCAATCTATCTACTTCACGTTTCATACGACAAAATACTATACATTTATTTGTATCTTCTGTCTCAAGTAGTTTTACCAAAGCCTCATCTCTTTGATCTTCATTTATCATATAGTAACGCTGGTCAATCACATTATTTGTTGTCTCTTCATCTCCAACAACAGATAAAAACTCTGGTTTATACAAAATATCATTTGCAAGTTCTTTTATAGGTTCTGGCATTGTCGCTGAAAAAAGTAAGGTCTGTCTATTTTGAGGAATATACTCAAATATCTCTTTTATATCATCTAAAAATCCCATATCAAGCATCTCATCTGCTTCATCGAGTACTACTATTTCAGGATTAAATACGTCTATTTTCCCTTTTTTATATAGATCTCTAAGTCTTCCTGGTGTTGCTACAACTATCTGTACACCTTTGTGGATAAGTGCTATTTGACGACCATATCCAACTCCACCATAGACTGTAAGCGTACGAATACCTGCAAAGCGTCCCAAATGATAAAGCTCATCAGATACTTGAGTTGCAAGCTCACGAGTAGGAGTAATGACCAATGCACGTTCTATCTCACCATTTGCTAACTTATCTAACATTGGTAAGCCAAAAGCTGCTGTTTTTCCTGTACCAGTATGAGCTTGTCCTACCAAATCTGAACCAGAGTTTATAACAGGTATAGCCTCTTCTTGTATTGGACTTGGCTCTTTAAATCCTGCTATCTTCACCCCTTTAGCAATATCACGGTGAAAATTAAATTCACTAAATTTCATAGTTATCCTTAAAATATATGTCCAAAAATCTTTTGAACTTAGTAGAGCCTCTCTTAAGAGGTTCTATAAACTCAATAATGGCAAAGTTATTTAATATAATATGATTATATCATTAAAATTGTAATATACTTATTTAACTTTTTAAACTATATTTTATAATAACCAAAATCATTATAATAAAATAGATGAGACTAATCCTATAAGTCCTCCAAAGACTCCACCCCAGACAACTAACCACCCTAGATGCTCTTTAATAAGTTCTTGAACTAACTCTTTTACCATTTTTGGGGTTAGCTCGTCCAATCGTTTGGTTATTAGTAATTCTATAGATGATATCATATCATCAGATATGGCTGAATTTTGCATATAGTAATCCAACTGTGATTTAAAATCTGAAGAGCTAACAATGGAACTTACAGCTGATTTTAATTTAGTTGAAAAAGGGTCACGTAGACTATCTAATGATTCAACTCCTCCAAACATCTCTATGGCTCCTCCAAATTTTGACTCCATAACTGTTTTAGATAAAGCATCAAATGCTGGTGAAAAGTCTGCACTCTCAACCAATGGTGATAGATCTATCTTCTGCTCCTCTTTTTCAAAAAAGCTATTTAGATTTTCTTTGGTAAAGAATTGTTTCATTATCATATCTTTTATAGATGATTTAAAACTTTCAAAATTTTTCTCTATAACTCCAGAACCATACAAAAATGGAACTTTTTCAAACAACATATGTATGGCAAGTTGATTTGTAATAGCCCCTGAAAGTGCAAATAAACCTGTAAAAAGTATAGGATTTGCATACTCTTTTGGTACTATAAATGATACTCCTACTAAAACAACAGAGACAATATCTGTAATAGATGATTTGGTCACAATACTTTTCATAGCTATATAGTACCTCCTCTTAAAACATCAAGAACATTTGTAGCATAAGAGCCTTTAGGTAGAACAAAAGATAGTTCATAATGAGCTTTCTCCTCTACATAGTTTTTAGTTATCTCAGTTACTTGTATCCATGCATAACGTCTTGTACCATTGAGTGGTATATCTTCTGCAAAAGGAGCTTCGATTAAACCTGCTGTAGATGTAGATAATTTAGCTTTTTTACCTGCAAGTAACCCTGCTGGAGCTATGTCTTTACTCTCAAATCGTTTTGCCTCTTTAGATAGTTCTTCTACATTAAATACTCTTCCATAAGGGTAGTGCATCATAGTGTCACCCTCTACAAGTTTAAAGAAATTTGGCTCTTCTTTTGTACCTGCCAATGACCCTTTTGGTAGTCCCATTACCTGCTCTACTTCAGATTCAGAAAACTCTTCTAGTAACATATTTAGCTCCATACGCTTACTTAACCATTTGTTAAAAAGGTAAGATTGATAAGAACCCATTAGAAATTCTCTTGTCTTCTTATCTCGTATTTTCAACTCCACATCTATAAGTTTTTTACCATCTACCCAGTTGTCTCCATCATTTCCAAAACGCTGATTACCAAAGTAGTTTGGAACTCCATTGTTTTTAATCCACTTCAATACAGAGTCAAGTTTATCTTTTTGAACTCCAAGTACCTTCTTTAGACGTATCTTAAAACGGTTTCCTTTTAAGTGTCCTACACGTATTTTATTATTGTGTCTTACCATAGATAGTATCTTTATCTTATCGTGAGTAAAAGCTTTAAGCTTCTCTTCATGTATCGCCAAGATAGAGATATACTGTATAGTCATAGCATACTTGTCTTTTAATCCTGCGTAACCCATATCGCGACGACGTATGCCCAAATGGTTAGAGATAGCATCTAACATCTCCCATGTGGTCATATCTTTTTTACGAACTTGAAGTACAAGGTGTTCACCCTCACCTGTAAACTCATAAAGAGGTATCTCTTCTACAGTAAAATCACGAGCCGATGAGTTAAAAACAAATTCATTTTTAACATTAATTGGATATATTAATTTCATTAATCTCTTTCATATAAATATTAAGAGTATTTTATCTAAAAAATGTATAATCACAAGAATTTATTATAAGGTATTAGTTTGAAAATTAACAATAAAAAACTTATTATATTCGATTTAGATGGAACACTTATAAACTCTGCATTAGATTTAGCTATATCAATCAATGAGATGTTAGAGAAGATTGGTCATAAGAAATTTGATGAAAAAATTATACATAACTGGGTAGGTAATGGTGCTTATACTTTGGTATGGAGAGCATTATCAGGCACAAAAGAGGTAGATAGAAGCATAGATGAAACAGAGATAAATGAAGCTCTTGATATATTTTTAGAGATATATGAAAAAAACCTTTGTATAGCTACCAAACCTTATGATGATGTTTTAAATACCTTAGAAAAGCTTAATGAGAACTATATACTCACAATAGTTACAAATAAACCTTTTAAATTTGTAACTCCTATACTTGAAAAACTTCATATGAATGGACTCTTTAAATATATACTAGGGGGTGATAGCCTAGAGGAGAAAAAGCCAAACCCACTTCCCTTAAAATATATTTGTAAAAAATTTGATGTAAAGATAGAGAGTGCAGTTATGGTAGGTGATTCTAAAAATGATATATTGGCTGCCAATGCTTGTAATATGGATTCCATAGGAGTAACTTATGGATATAACTATGGTGAGCATATAACACTCTATAAACCTACTATTGTAATAGATAATTTCAAAGATATATTAAAATATTTGTAAAATTCATAGATAAGGAATAATATGTGTCATAAAAACAATAAAATAGCTGTAATTGGTGGTGGAGTAGCAGGTTCAACAGTTGCATTATACTTTGGTAAACTTGGAGTAAATGTTACACTATTTGAAAAAGAACAAACTCTTATAAGTGGACCTCCTTTTTGTCATCTACACGCAGGAGGAAATCTATATCGAGAGATATCAGATAGCCAATGTATAACTCTACTTAAACAATCCATAGAATTTTTACGATTTTATCCATATATTATAGACTATAGACCTACTGTAATTGTAGTACCAACTACCGATAGTAATACACCTGAAGAGCTACTGCCAAGACTAAAACTACTTACAAAAGAGTATAGAACACTTGTAGAAAAAGATAGTGCCAACAAAGTATTGGGAGAAGTAGAAAACTACTATAAAGTTTACTCTAAAGAAGAGATATTAGCACTCAAATCAAAAAATATTTCATCAGATATAGAAAATGATGAAAAATGGATGATACCAGTAGCAAAAAATATTGATTTAGACAAAGTTCAATTTCCTATTATTATGGTGCAGGAGTATGGATTGAATTTATTTAGGCTCTCTGCTGGTATAGAACTCACTTTAAATTCATTGGACTCTGTTAATCTATATACCAATAGTGTAGTAACAAATATAGAAAACTCAAATAATAATAATAGTGGTTACAAGCTCTCTTTTTTAAAAGATAATAAAATAGATACACAATACTTTGAATATATTGTAAATGCTAGTGGATTTAGAACAGGTAAGATAGACGATATGCTCAAAGTTCCTTGTAAATCTATGGTAGAGTTTAAAGCAGCATATATTAGCCATTGTGACAATTTTGATAACATAAAGTTTCCTGAAATAATATTTCATGGTGAGCGTGGTACACCAAGAGGAATGGGACAATTTACCCCTTATCCAAACGGATATTTTCAACTACATGGTATGACTAAAGATATTACACTATATGAAGATGGGTTAGTTGCTAGTAGTAAGATAAGTTGTCAACCCAAACTACCAAAAAGTTTCATAGACAAGATAGAAAACTCTTGGTCAAAAGATGAAGTAGATAGCCGTACAATATCTGCCATAAAACACTTGAGTCAGTTTATACCATCATTCTCAAAAGCAGTTGTAGGCTCTAAACCTCTTTTTGGTGCTCAGCAAATCCCTGGAGATGATCCAACTTTACGCGTAGCTGAAGTCTCTTTTCCACTTCAAAACTATGCACGTTGTGAGATAGTAAAAGTATCATCTGTATTGGATATGGTATATGCTATAGAAAAAGAGTTTGTTAAACTTGGACTTTTAGATGCTAAATCTATACCTAAAGATATTTATCTAGACGATAGCATACTAAAAGAAAAAGCCCAAGAGATAGCTAAAAGTAGAAACTATCCACCATCTTTAGCCAATATAAATATAGCTAAAAATGGTGACTACTACATTTAAATCTATCGCTATTTTTTACAACTTTGGCAAATACATTTAATGGTGTATTTGTCATATTTGCCACTTTTTCAATCTCATCTAAACTATCTAGATTAAAAGATATTAACATCTCATACTCTTCACCACTAAGCCCTACTTTATCATCTATATTATTCAATAGTTCAAATCCATAATTATTAATATCCAATAATTTATTGGTATCACAAAATAGCCCATCTGAGATATCCATTCCTGATGTTAGATACTCTCTTGCTTTTGAGATAAATTCTGCTCTTAGCAGAGGTTCATAAAATCGTGAATTATTAGCTATCTTCTCTCCTCTAAATAGTGCTTCCAAATCACGTTTACTATCTCCTAATTTACCTGTATATGCCAACAAATCACCCTCTTGTAAAGTAGTACGTAAAAGTGGGCTTTTACTCTTTGAGACAATGGTTATACTCAAGTGAAGTTTATCTCCTCCTGTGGTATCTCCACCTATTATCTGACAACCATACTCTTTTGCTGTATCTTGCATACTTTGTGTAAGTTCATCTATCTCTTGATGTGTCATATCTGAGGGTATAGAGACACTCACCAGTGCATACTCTGGTTTAGCATTCATAGCGATAGCATCTGATAGATTTACAAGCATAGCTTTTCTTCCTATCTGAGCCATAGTGACCCATTCACGTTTGAAGTGTACATCTTCAAAAAAAGCGTCCATACTATATAGAGTATCTCCAACTACAGCTGCATCATCACCGATATATTCTGATTTTATCTTATTTATAAGGTATTGTTCTTTATCCATAGAGTAATTGTAACACTATTTACTATATATCTAGTTATAACCATAAATTCTACATAAACTTAAAGTAAATATGCTAAACTATTAGTATTATATATTGATAAAGGATAGAGATACTATGAGCAAAAACTCAGATATAAAAATCTACGAATATGATGCTGTTATCGTTGGTGCTGGTCTAGCTGGTCTAGCTGCTGCCAAAGAGTTAACAGAGGCTGGTAAAAGAACTGCTGTCATCACAAAACTTCACCCACTACGTTCACACTCAGGTGCTGCACAAGGTGGTATCAACGCTGCACTTGGTAAAGAGGACTCTACAGAGCTTCATGAATTTGACACAGTTAAAGGTTCTGACTACTTGGCAGATCAAGATTGTGTAGAGCTTATGTGTAGTAAAGCTCCAGAGACTATTAGATGGGCTGAACGTATGGGAGCTGTATTTTCTCGTGATGAAGAGGGAGATATAGCTATACGTCCATTTGGTGGACAGTCTAAACCACGTGCTTGTTATGCCAAAGATAGAACAGGTTTAACACTTCTTCAAACTATCTATGAACAAGCTGATCGTGCAGGTATTGAAGTTTTTGATGAGTGGTATGCTGCTGATTTGATCTACAAAGATGGAAAAGTATCTGGAGTAGCTGCATACAACATAAGAGATTCAAAACCAGCTATATTTAATGCCAAAGTAACTATGTTTGCTACAGGTGGACACGCTAGAGCATATAGATTTAACTCTAATGCACATGCCAACACAGGAGATTCTCTATCTATTGTAGCACGTCATGGTCTTCCTCTTGAAGATATGGAGTTTGTACAATTCCACCCAAGTGGACTTGGTGGTTCAGGAGTACTCATCTCTGAAGCTGCTCGTGGTGAAGGTGGTCGTCTATTTAACTCTGAGGGTGAAAGATTTATGACAAAGTATGCACCAAATGCTATGGAGCTTGCTTCTCGTGATGTTGTCTCTCGTGCTATTATGGAAGAGGTACGTCAAGGACGTGGTGTTGGTAAAGATGGTCAATCTGTAAATATAGATTTAACTCATCTTGATCCTGAAATTATCTTAACACGTTTACCAGAACTTCGTGAACTTGCTATCGCATTCCAAGGTCAAGATATGCTAAAAGAGCCTATCCACATCTCTGCAACTGCACACTACTCTATGGGTGGTATCCCTACCAATATAAACTGTCAAGTACAAAAAAATGCTGATGGTGATTTGGTAGAAGGTTTCTATGCTGCTGGTGAGTGTTCTTGTGTATCAGTTCATGGTGCCAATAGATTGGGTGCAAACTCAGTTCTTGAAGCAATGCTTTTTGGTCGTCACGCAGGTGAAAATATGGTTAAAGCATTAAATGAAGGTGTACAACTTCATAAAGCATCAGAAGATGACGCTCAAGCTATGTTAGATGAGTTAAATAGTATAAAAACATCTAATGGTACAGAATCTGTTCCTAAACTAAGAGAAGAACTTCAAAATGGCATGACAGCTGATGCTGGTGTATTTAGAAGTAATGAATCTTTAGAGAGACAACTTAAACTTATAGATGAACTACTAGAAAGATTTAAGCATATTCGTATAGATGATAAATCAAATACATTCAATACAGACCTTCAAGAGGCTATAGAACTTGGACATATGTTAGAGTTCTCTAAATTCATCGTAGTTGGTGCATTGAAACGTGAAGAGAGTCGTGGTGGTCACTATAGAGAAGATTTCCCTACTAGAGATGATGAAAAATTTATGGTACATACTTATGCAACTATGGATAAAGATTACAATATCTCTATTGAGTGGGGTAAAGTAACACCAGGTAAGTTTGAACCAATGGAAAGAAAGTACTAGGAGAGCATTATGAGCCAAAGTAAAAAAGTAACTTTAAAAACATTTAGATTTAACGCTGAGACAGATTATCTTCCATACTACAAACACTATGAGATGGAAGTTGGTAAAGATGAGCTTGTCCTTGATCTACTAAACCGTATTAAGTGGGAACATGATGGAAGCTTCTCTTACCGTCGTTCTTGTCGTCACGGTATCTGTGGTGCTTGTGCTATAAAAGTGAATGGTAAAGCAACATTAGCATGTAAACAAAATGCTCTAGAGCTTGTAGAGCTTTTTGGTAATGAACTACTCATAGAACCACAAAGTACAAAACGTGCTGTAAAAGATATGATTATAGACAAAAAAGATTTCTGGGAGAAACATGCTGCTGTTAAACCTTATGTTGTTGCAGATGTTGAGCCTCATCCAGAACATGAAACAAAACAGAGTATAGATGAGTTTAACAACTTCTTAGACTCAGATCTTTGTATACAATGTGGTGCTTGTCACTACTCTTGTCCTGCTCTTGAAGCAAACTCTGACTACCTTGGACCAGCAGCACTAAATGCAGCATATAGATTTACTGTAGATACACGTGATGAGGCTGGTAAAGAGCGTTTAGAGATTACTTCTGAATTGGGTGTTGGTATTTGGGACTGTGTTAAGTGTTATGAGTGTGCTGAAGCTTGTCCTAAAGATATCAATCCTATTGAAAAGATTACAAAACTACATAACCTACAGTTCTCTGAAGGTGTAGCTAAGTCTAATGTAGCTACACGTCACGCTGAAGGTTTCTTAAGAGGTATGAAGAAAACAGGTTATCTTGATGAAGCAGATATTGTAACATATTCAGAAGGTTACCTTGGTATGTATAAACATATCGGTACAGCTATAAAGATGATGAAATCTGGTAAAATTCACTGGCATTCAGGCATACCATTTATAGATAGTATGCCTAAAATTAAAAATCTTGATGAAGTTCAAAAACTTATTGAAATTTCACAAACAAATAAACTGTAAGGAGAAGAGATGAGCAAACAATTACACTATGCACTATTTACAGGATGTACAGCAAAACAGTCAACTCCAGAACTTCTATCTTCTACTCTTGCAGTAGCAGATAAATTGGGGATTAAAATCACTATTTTAGAAGAGGCTTCTTGTTGTGGAGCTTCTCACTTACAAGATTTTGATGAGTTTTTATCTCATGTATTAAATGCACGTAATATCTGTTATGCAGAAAAACTAGGTCTTACAATGATTACTATATGTAATACTTGTCAACTTAACTCTGCTATGACAAAACATGCATTAGATAATGATCCAAAGCTTAAAGCTCGTGTAAATGAAAAATTGGCAGAAGTTGGACTAGAGTATAAAGGTACAAGTGAAGTTAAACACTTCCTATATACACTCATAGATGAGTATGGACTTGATAATATCAAAGATAAAGTTACCACACCACTATCTCACTTAAATATTGCACCATTTTATGGTTGTCATAACATTAGACCATCTGAATTACATAAAGATGCAAATGGTGGAGAGAACCCTTATGTTCCAACTTCACTTGATAATCTTATTGATGCTCTTGAGGGTAATCCTGTAGATTATGCTAGTAAAAATAAATGTTGTGGTTTCCACGTAGAGCTACAAGCAAACCATACTTCTGAAGTACTTGCTGGTAATGCACTTGTAGATGCTATAGACAACAACGCCGATATGATGGTAACTCCTTGTCCACTTTGTCACTTAAAAATGGATACTTACCAAGATAGTATAGGAGAAGTTACAGGTAGAGATATAGAACTTCCTGTTCTTCATATGCCACAGATGGTAGCACTTGCTCTTGGTTGTAGTGAAAAAGAGATTGGTCTTAACTTTCACGTACAAAAAGCAACACATCTTCACGCTTAAAATTTGTAAGGTCTCTTCTGACCTTACAAATATCTACTATTTTTTTAATTAAGATAAAAAAACTCCTATTTAACTTTTTTGTGCTATAATATCATTACAAATCAAACAAAAGGATATAATATGCCAAAAATCAACAAATACACAGACATCTCAGAAGTAGAGAGAGAAGCAAAAAAAGATCTTATAGATAGACATTCACCATTTATTACATGTGCTGAAACTGCAACAGCTGGAGAGCCATTTGAAGTAACTGTTAAAATGGGAAATGAATATACTCACCCTGATGATTTTGATCACTACATTGAGTCAGTAACACTTTTCAACGGTGAAACAAAACTAGCTCAAGCTACATATATTCCAGGAACACTTGGAAATGTAAAAGCACACAATACAACTACATTTACTATTATTCCAACTGGTAAAAAACTTAAATTGGTAGCTCATGGTTACTGTACTAAACATGGTATCTGGGAAGGTACTGAAGTTGAAGTAGCAGTAAACTAATCCAAGCTAGTACCCTACTCTTGGGTACTAGCTCAATTATATATCAAATTTCTCTTTCATAGTAGGATTACCATAAGTTAATTTCTTAATAGTTAAACCTTTAGCTTTCTCATTAGCTAAACGTAAATTATTGACTGATGATAATAAATTTTCTTTAGTTTTATTTAAATGTGTAATTGTCTTATCAATCTCATCGATAGCTTTTGTAAACTGATTACTAGCCAAATCATAATTTCTACTAAAACCTATTTTAAATTTATTTATCTTTTCTTCAAAATTTCCTACATCTAAACTTTGATTTTTCATCATAGCTAACTCTGTTTTATATAGCATAGAATTCATAGCTGCATTTCTAAGAAGTGTAATTATTGGTATAAAAAATTGTGGTCTAACTACATACATTTTCTCAAAACGATGTGAAACATCGATTATTCCTGTGTTATACAATTCATTATCTATTTCTAACATAGATACTAAAACTGCGTATTCACACCCTTTTTTTATTCTATCTTTATCAAGTTTAGTAAAAAAATCTTCATTTCTTTTTTTTCGAGTAGTCTCTTCATTTTCATTTTTCATTTCAAACATAATTGAAATAATTTCATTACCATTTTTATCTAACTCCCGATAGATATAATCACCCTTAGTACCTTCTCTTCTATCATTATCTTTTTCAAAATAAGCATTTTTAAAGCCTGTAGCACGTAGTTTATTAAACTCTATCTCACAATGTTGTTCTAAGGTTTCACCCACCATCTTAGTTGAAAGTTTCTGTTTAAAATTTTTTAAACGATCTATTTCATCATCTTTCATTTTGATAGTATCATCTTTAATAATAAGCTTATTTTTAAACCGTTCTTCAATAGATTTTTCTAGTAACTCTTTCTCTTTTTCTTTAAGTTCTAAATTATATATAAGTTTATCACGCTCTTTTTCTATTCTCTTTGTAATCTCTAAAATCTCAAGCTTTTTCTCTATTTTTACATTCATAAGCTCTGATTTCATTTTAACAATTATCAATTCTTTCTCTGATAATTTTTTTGTAAGTTCTGTATAACTTTTAGCCTTTAACTCACTTAACTCTCTATCTTTTTCTAGGAGATCTTTTTCTAAAGATGTTCTAGTATCAGCAACTGCAATCTTAATTGCACTCTCTTTATCTTTTTCAGCAAGATTAAGTCTCTTTTTTAACTCTTTTTCAAATTGATCATCACGTACTTGCTTAATAATATCTGCATAACCTGTATTATCAATTTTAAAATATTTTTGACAATGAGGGCAAATAATTTCATTCATTAACATATTCCTTTTCAATATATTTTATATATGAAATTCTCTCTATAAAAAAGCCAATAAAGAGGCAGTCACAGCAACATTGAGAGACTCAACACCTCTTTTCATTGGTATGGCTATGCTAAGATTTGATATACGCTCTATATCTTTACTTACGCCTTCACTCTCATTACCTAGTACAAAGATGGTTTTAGCACTATAATGTTGTTCCTTGTAATCCACTTTAGCATATGAAGATAGAGTATATATATCTGCTCCATCTTCTTTAAATGAACTAAGTGTCTCTTTTAGATTGCTAGTTTTAATAATGGGCATCTTAAAGATTGTACCAACAGAAGCCTTTATGACAAGTGGGCTTATCTGTGCTGTTCCTTTTGTGGGCAGAAGTATCGCATCTATATCTCCTGCTGTACAAGAGCGTATAATCATTCCTAGATTTTGAGGGTTGTTTATACCATCTAGTGCTATGATACGATAGTCTTTATGTTGCTGTTTAAAGCTATCTTCATTACCAAAATGTTCTAGTACAATGTCAAGAGCTACACCTTGGTCTTGTTTGGCATTTTTAGAGATACGAGATAGAGCCTGTTTATCGTGATAGACAACTTCTATACCTCTTTTTTTAGCTAATTTTTTCATACTATCAAGTACTTTTGCATCTCTATTTGAGTTAGATAGATGAAGTTTATGTATAGTAACATCTTCATCTTCTAGTGCTTCAACTACTGCATTACGCCCATAAATAGTAAGTACTTTGTCAAAAAATGCCTTTTTAGCCAAATATTCAGCAGAATCCTTCACTTTACTTTTCACCATTCCAAGCTATGTGTGGTTTTCCTTCATCATCAAATTCAACAGCTGGCATACCCATAATGTTATATCCTGCATCAACATAATGGACTTCACCAGTCACTCCTGAACTAAGGTCAGATAGCAAGTACATACCAGAGTTTCCTACCTGATTGATAGTTACATTCTCTTTAAGTGGAGCGTGAGCTTTATTCCATTTGAGCATAAAACCAAAATCACCTATGCCAGCTGCTGCTAATGTTTTGATAGGACCTGCTGAAATAGCATTAACTCTTATGCCATCTCGTCCTAAATCTTCAGCTAAATACTTAGTAGTCATCTCCAATGCTGCTTTTGCTACACCCATAAGGTTATAGTTTGGAATATACTTTACTCCACCATAGTAAGATAATGTAAGTACAGAAGAATTACTTGATAATATTGGCTTTAACTCACGGACTATCTCTATAAGAGAATATACAGATATATCCATAGCAACATCAAATGCCTCTTTGCTTATGTCACTAAAACGTCCACTAAGTCCCTCTTTGGGTGCAAAAGCGATAGAGTGAACTATAAAATCAATCTCTCCCATATCTTTTTCTAGTGACTCTTTAAGAGCTTTTATCTCTTCTGGCTTACTAACATCACAAGGGTAAAAATGTGTACCACACTCCAATTCTTCAGCTACAGGAGCTAACTTTTTTTCAAAACGCTCATTAAGAAATGTAATTGCTACATCAGCACCCTGCTCTTGACAAGCTTTTGCTATGCCATATGCTATAGACTTTTTATTTGCGATGCCAAGAACGACACCTTTTTTACCTTTCATTACCATTCAACTACTCCAAAAATAAATTATGTTATTTTACCATTATATAACAAAAATGAAAGTGTAAAATGAAAAAAATAGTTATTATAAGTACAGGTGGAACATTTAACAAAATATACAATCCAAAAAATGGAGAACTAGAGATAGATAAAAATTCTAGTGCCATTAGCTCTATAGCCAAACATTGGTTATGTAGATTTGAGATTATAAACATAATAGGAAAAGACTCTTTAGATATGAACCAAGAAGATAGACAAAAACTACTTTTACTCATATCTACATTAGAAGATAGATATATAATAGTTGTTCACGGTACAGATACTATGGATATTACAGCCAAATATCTATCTGATGCAAAGCTAAAAAAAAGCATCATAATCACTGGAGCTATGGTTCCATACTCCATTGAACAAGTAGAGGCTACAGCCAATTTAACTTCTGCTTATGGATATATAAATGCCATCAAAGAAGATGGTGTGTATATAGCGATGAATGGTGTTATAGGTAGTTATGATAAAATCAAAAAAGATTATAAGTTAGGTAAATTTAAACTTTTGGTATAATCTTATTAAAAATATTTTAGGGAACATATATGAAAATAGAAAAAAAAGTTACATATAGCATATCTACAGTAATAATGAGTTTACTCTTTACAGGTTGTACAACTCCAAGTACACTACTAAAACCACATACAAAATTTCATGAAATACAAAGAACACAAAATATAAATATACCTCAATACAATACTGAAGAAGTTCATAAATTTGAAAAACCAACTCCTACAAAAGAGGCATATTATGCAGATACTATGAAAAAGATAGCTACTGGTATCCCTGATGATCCAGAATATCAAAGAATTGAACTAAATACACCAGAAAAAAAGAAGTGGTTTAGAACACTTACTTACAGACTTTGGGATAGACAAATAACACGTTTTGAGTTTTTAACTGAAGCTCTAAAAAAATACCCTACTCATAAACACGAATTTGATTTCATCATAAATGGTTTTACTTCAGTTTGCAATAACTAATCTGCATAGACAATAGGGTCAGTAGCATTAGCTTCACTGAACCCTTTTAATCTTAAACGACAAGAGTCACATACGCCACAAGCTCTATCTTCCTCTTTATAGCATGACCAAGTATGCTCTAAGGGTACATTTAACTCAAGTGATTTTTGAACTATTTCTGATTTTTTTAGATTTACCAAAGGCATCTCTATAGTAATATCTGTCTCATCTTTTGTACCTAAATTTATAGCCTTTTGCATCTGTTTTATATACTCTTCTCTACAGTCTGGATAACCAGAACTATCCTCTTCTACTACACCAATATAGAGTGCTTTAGCGTTATGTTTTTCAGCAATAGCAGATGCTATAGAGAGGAAAATACCATTTCTAAACGGTACATAAGTTATAGGAACACCATCTTCTAATCCACCAGTAGGTACATCTATACTCTTATCTGTTAATGCTGATGCTCCTATTGACTCAAAAAATGGCAAATCTATCTCATAACTCTCTATAGCATTAACTGCATCTGCTATCTTACGAAAAGACTCAAGCTCTTTAGCCTCTGTACGTTGTCCATAATTAAAATGTAAAGCAATTATCTCATATTCATCATTTTGTGCTATTTTTGCACTTAAAGCACTATCCATTCCACCTGATATTATACATACACATCTTTTTTTCATCATTTTATCCTGCATCAAATTTCACCACCATTTTACCACTATTTGGGTAAACTTCCAACTATGATAGATTTAGATAACCAAACAAACTTAGATATTGACATTGATAGATTGGAAAATATAGCCAATGCTCTAAGCTCTCAAGATGTAGAGCTTATAATTACAGATGATGATAGTATGCAAAAGTTAAATGCTGAACATAGAGGTAAAGAGTCATCTACAGATGTACTCTCTTTCCCACTTGAGACTCCATTTACAGAGCAAAATATCTTTAGTATGCCTCTAGGCTCCATAGTTATATCTCAAAATTATGTTAAAAACAAAGCTAAAGAGTTAGGACATACCAATCAAGATGAGTTATCTTTGCTATTTATCCATGGTATGCTTCATCTACTTGGATTTGACCACGAGATAGACAGTGGAGAGATGAGAGAGAAAGAAAAAGAGACCATAGAGATGTTTCATCTACCAAAAAGTCTTATTGTAAGAACAGAGGAGTAGTAAAAAGTTACTATTACGACTATTATAGATTTAATAGTTCTTTGATAAACTCTATAGCTTTATCTTTAGTAGTAACTTTTCTATATATCTGCTCTATAAATTTTCAAAGTTCATCTTTATCATTAATAGCTTTTAGGTATTCACTTCGATGCTAATTTTTAATAATTAGTTTTTTCATTTCTATTCCAATGCTATTAATGTTGTTTATATAAATTAATAATAAAGTCAGCCACAGGTGTCCATAGCTTCACTTCTCCATAGGATTCATCAAAAACCTTTGCATGATTTCTTTCAGAAATTATTTTCATTTGATTAAAGTTTGAAGTAAATTTATTGTCCTCTAT
>JALUBF010000006.1:6195-10550 GCA_027045015.1 Sulfurovum sp. | reverse complement strand
TAGTAAATTTTATCAATATGTAAAAATATTTTAGATTATTGTTTTGATATTGAAGTACCTCTTTCCAGATACCTGCGGCACCCAGTAGAAGAAGGTGGGCTGCTATGTTCCCATCCTGACCCGTTGTCTTCTAGTACCGTTGCACAGGTCTAAAAAGAGGTGATGAAATCATATCTAAATATTACTTATACTAATCTAAAAAAGATTAGTTTATAATTTTACCTTTTTTATACATTACCTCTTTATTTACTGAACCATCTACATTATAAGTTCTAGCTACACCATCTTTTATACCATTTTTATATGTATATAAAATCATAATATCACCATTTGGATAGAATGCTTTTTGTAAACCATTTTGTATTCCATTATTGTAATTATATTGAAAAATAATTCTTCCTTTTGAATCATAACCTGTTTCTATACCATCTTTTACTCTATTTTTAACATGAACTATAGATATTAATTTTCCATCGTAACCATATTTTTTAAGTATACCATTTTTCCCTATTTTATCTTCCATAATAAATTCACTACGGATTTTTCCATTATTAAAATACTCTTTTCTTATTTTTTTATTTGATATATTTGGAGCAGTACACGCTGTAAATATAAATAGTATAAAGATATATAGTGTTAAATTTATTTTTTTCATTAAATTACCTTTTGTATAAAATATAAATATTAGTATACTATTAAAATACTAAACAAAAATATAAAAAGATGAATTATGCTAAAATACATCAAAGAACAAGGATAAATAATGGCAAAAGAACACTATTTTGATATAACGGCAAAGCTAGATATGATGGAGATGAAAAATGCTATTGTTATGGCAGAGAAAGAGGTGGCTACTCGTTTTGATTTTAAGGGGATTAAAGCAGAGATAAATCTCAATGAAAAAGCAAAAACACTCTCTCTTAGCTCATCTACAGACTCAAAAATAGATGCATTTAAAGATATATTGATATCTAAGCTTATTAAACGTAATATAGCAGGAAAATCACTTGAAGAGGTAAAAACTGATGGGATAAGTGGTGGCAATACTAAAGTCATTTATCGTATAGTAGATACTATAGACAAAGATGAAGCTAAACAGATAGTAAAAGCTATAAAAGCTATGAAACGTAAAGTTACACCATCTATACAAGGTGATGAAGTACGTGTATCTGCTAAGAAGATAGATGATCTACAAGCTGTTATGAGCGAAGTAAAAACTCTTGATCTGAAAGCACCATTAGTTTTTGGTAATTTCCAATAATATTATAAGGGTATTGTTGCCCTTATAATCTGATGTTGTTTAGCTACAGTGTCCACCACCACAGCATCCTGAATGGGCTTTAGCTTTTTCATTTACAGCTATCTGAAAATTTTCTCCATCTTCACTAAAAGTAAATTCATGTTTTTGACACCATTGGTCATTCATAATTTTCACCATATTCATAGCTTCTATAAGGGCATCATCTTTATTGTCAAATTTTTGGTTATTTTTAAAGTCTGATTTTTTGAAGCATCCACACTCTTTTTCTATGTTTATTGTAAACATTGTTATCCTTTAGGTATAATTTGAAAGAAGAGTAACAAAGAAAAGTTAACAATACTTAATTTTAAGTCTAATTAGGATAAATTTACTCTTATTTGTTTCAAAAGGCATCAATTATGACAAAAAGTGTAGAGAGAAAAGAGATAGAGAGTGTATGTACCTATTGTGGTGTAGGGTGTGATATTACAGGTGTTGTAGAAGATAATAAAATTGTAAAAATCTTTGCACAAAAAGATGGAGTTGTATCTGAGGGTAAACTTTGTATCAAGGGTAAATATGGATATGATTTTGTAGATGCTACCGATAGGATAAAACAACCACGTATTAAAAAATCCTTTTTAGATAAAAATCCACATATTAAAAATGAGTTTGAAGATAGATTTATAGAGTTTGATAGCGACTATATGAGTTGTGATTTGGATACGGCTACATCTATAGCATCTATAAAGTTAAATGAGATAAAAAGAAGTTATGGTGGAGAGAGCTTTTGTGCCATAGGTGGTGCTAGAACATCTTGTGAGGGAGCATACACTTTTCAGAAATTTTGTCGTGAAACTATGGATTCGCCACACGTAGATAACTGTGCTAGGATTTGTCACTCTCCTAGTTTAAAAGGTATGAGAGAGACTATAGGTGAGGGGGCAGCAACCAATCCTTACAATGACATCTATGAGACTGAATATATGATAGTCATAGGTTCAAATACTATAGAGGCTCACCCTATCATAGCTAATCGCATAGTAGATATGGCAAAAAAACATAACAATCTATCTGTCATAGATGTACGTGATACTAAGTTGGCAAGATTAGCAAAACATAACTGTATTATCCCATTTGAGTCAAATCTATTGGTGCTTAATATGATGGCATATATCATCATAGATGAAGAGCTTTACGATGAGAGTTTTATAAACAATCGTACTAAAGATTTTGATGCCTTTAAAGAGAAAATATTAAATGACCCTTATGCAAATCCTGCCTATTTTAAAGAGATAGATGGCTATGAGTATTTAGCAAAGATGATACCAAATATAGCTAGAGAGTATGCAGTCAAAAAGTCTATGATTTTTTGGGGGCTTGGTATTACTGAACATATAGATGGCTCTTATGCTGTTATGGCTATTACCCATTTGGCACTTATGACAGGAAATATTGGTAAAACTGGTGCTGGACTTATGCCACTTCGTGGACAAAATAATGTTCAAGGAGCTTGTGATATGGGTTGTTTGCCTTACTATTTACCTGATTATCAAACTCCTAAGAGTATAGGAATGATGACACCACAACTTATAGATGCTATGGTTGATGGCAAGATAAAGGCACTCTTAAATATGGGTGAAGATATAGTTCATGTCCACCCAAATATAAATAAGACTCAAAAAGCTTTAAACAATCTTGACTTTATGATGACTCAAGAGCTATTTATGACAGAAATAGCTAAAAGAGCAGATATTGTTATAGGTGTGAAGTCTGCTTATGAGAAGACAGGAGTATATGTAAATGCTATGAGAAGACTTCATCTATCTCAACCATTGGTTGAGAGTGATTTACCAGATGACTGGGAGGTACTTACTCAGATAGCACAAAAGTTAGGCGATGGTGATAATTTTCATTTTAAAACCAGTGAAGATGTTTGGAATGAAGTTAGAGAAGTAGCTCCAAGAAGATTTAGTGGGGCAGACTATTATAGGCTTGAGCGTCACCGTAAGCGTGGTATGCAGTGGCCAATATATCATGAAGATACCCCTATCCTTCATCTACTTGATTTTAGGACAGAAGATGGACTTGGAAGGTATGTATATAAACAGTATGAACCAAGAGGAATGGTACAAGAGATACTTCAAAATAAATTTTTTAACGATAAGCTAGATGGTTACTATCTTACTACAGGACGTACACTAGCTCACTACAATAACTCAGCACAAACAAAAAGAAGCTCTAAGTTAGATAGTAAATATGATGAAGATATACTTCTTGCTCCACTAGAAGATGAAGATAAATTTGGCAATAAGGTTATCTTAAAAAGTGCCTATGGAGAGAGTGAAGCCCTTAGTGTAAAGTTTACAGATAAAGTAAGAAAAAAGACACTTTTTTGTACTTTTCACCATGCAAAAAGCAATATCAATGCTCTATTTGGAGATGAGTGTGATGAACTCATTATGACAGCTCGTTTTAAGTCTGTAAAAGTAGATGTTATACCAGTAGGTGATGAGGTGGCTTGTGGATAGTAAATATGCGTGAACTTCCTAAATTTTTTGGAGATAAAAGTGAAACTCTTGCTACAGAGTTTTTGGAGCAAGAGGGTTTTACAATCTTGGAGCGTAACTACTTTGCTAGAAAATTAGGAGAGATAGATATAGTGGCAAAAAGAGATGATATAGTCCATTTTATAGAGGTCAAGAGTAGTAAATTTAACTCTTTTGATCCAATCTACAATCTAACTCCTTCCAAACTTAGAAAAGTGATAAACTCAGCACACTACTATCTTAAAGTAAAAGAGTTAGATGTAGCTTTTAGTATAGATGCTATTATTGTTCGTGGTGATGAGGTAGAGTTTATAGAGAATGTTACGCTATAATCATACTCAATAAATAATATCTAAGGGTAACTATATGCAACTTTCAAAAGAACAATTAGCAGAGTTTCAAAGAGATGGTTTTCTTGTTTTACGCAACTTTTTAGATGTTAAAAGTTGTGATAATATCTTAAAAATAGCACAAGTCCATTTAGATGCAAAGATAGAACCAATAGAGACAGAGATAGGGTATGATAGTAGAGATAAAGAGTATCGTACATCTGTAACAGACTACAC
>JALUBF010000006.1:3885-6095 GCA_027045015.1 Sulfurovum sp. | reverse complement strand
GCTATAATTTTCTAAATTTAAATAAAAAGGATTAAATATGGCAAAATATGTAGAATTAACAAATGACAACTTTGATGCAACAGTAGCAGAGGGTGTAACAATGGTAGATTTCTGGGCTCCATGGTGTGGACCTTGTAGAATGATTGCTCCAGTTATTGAAGAGTTGGCATCTGATTTTGAAGGAAAAGCTACAATCGCTAAAGTAAATACTGATGAACAACAAGAGTTAGCAGTAAAATATGGTATCAGATCAATTCCAGCTATTCTTTTCTTTAAAGATGGTGAAGTAGTTGACCAAATGGTAGGTGCAGCTTCTAAAGATGCATTTGCAGAAAAAATCAACGCACAACTATAATATAAAAGGGTAGGTTTTACCTACCCTTTTAAATCTTCTTCTTTTTCTTTCTTATAAAAATTATTAACCAAGTATTTAAAGTGTATAATTTTATTTATTATTTGTTTAATTATTTTAAGGATTTAAAATGCTAGATTGTGCGATTATTGGTGGTGGACCAGCAGGTTTAACAGCTGGGCTATATGCTACACGTGGTGGGCTTAAAAATGTTACTTTATTTGAAATGGGAATGCCTGGTGGACAGATTACACAAAGTTCTGAGATAGAGAACTACCCAGGCTTTTTTGAGCATGATAAAACAGGTCTTGATTTTATGGAGAGATGGCAAAAACAGTGTTTTCATTTTGGATTGAAGCATGAGATGAAAAAGGTTGAGCATATCTCAAAAAAGGGAGAGTACTTTACTATTGCTATTGAAGGTGGAGATAGTGTAGAGGCTAAGAGTGTTATAGTCTGTACAGGTTCTGTACCTAAAAGAGCAGGTTTTAAAGGTGAAGATGAGTTCTTTGGAAAAGGTGTAAGTACTTGTGCAACTTGTGATGGATTTTTCTATAAAGATAAACCAGTTACTATCTTAGGTGGTGGAGATACAGCACTTGAAGAGGCACTATATCTATCAAATATCTGTTCAGATGTCTATGTTGTTCATAGAAGAGATACCTTTAGAGCAGCACCTCCAACTCTTGAGAGAGTAGAGGGTAAAGATAATATACATCTTATTACAAACTCTATTGTAGAAGAGGCGTATGGTGATGCTATGGGACTTCAAGGTGTAAAGATAAAAAATATTAAAACAGATGAGATTACAGATATGTCAAATACAGGACTTTTTGTTTTTGTCGGGCATAATGTACAAAATGAGGTACTAAAAGATGAAAATGGTCAATTTATTTGTGATATGAATGAATGGGGACAAGTAAAAGTAGATCTAAGTATGAAGACATCAGTAGATGGTTTGTTTTCAGCAGGTGATATGCGTATAGAAGCACCAAAACAGGTAGTATCGGCATCGGGTGATGGAGCAGTAGCAGCACTGCAAGTAATTTCATATATTCAGGAGCAACAATAATGGCTAAAGTAGGTATAGTTGGTAGTACAGGTAGAGTTGGTAATCTTCTTATAGATTCTTTATTACACGATAGTGAGTTGCCTTTAGGTGCAGTACATGTATTTGATGAACTAAAGAGAGATTTACCAAGTGATGTAGTTGTTACAAACAGTATGAGTGTACTTTTGGAAAATTGTGATGTAGTTATAGACTTCTCAGCACCAGTAGCAACACAGGAGTTATGTGAAAAAGCACTAGAAAATCCAACACCATTAGTCATAGCTACTACAGGTTTTACTCCTCATCAACAAAATCTTATGGAAGAGGCTTCTAAAGAGATGCCTGTACTATATGCTTCAAATATGTCTGCTGGTATAGCTTTACTTAAACAGTTGGTTGAAAAGGTATCTTCAACTCTTAAGGATTTCGATATAGAGATTGTAGAGCAACACCATAGACATAAGGTAGATGCACCAAGTGGTACAGCACTTACTTTGGGTGAGTTTGCTGCCAAAGGTAGAGGGCTTGACTTGGATGCAGTAAGAGTATCTGGACGTGATGGGCAAATAGGTGCTAGAACTAAAGATGAGATAGCAGTAATGGCACTTCGTGGTGGTGATATTGTAGGTCGTCATACAGTTGGTTTTTACAATGATGGTGAGTTTTTAGAGCTTAACCATACAGCAACAAGTAGAGAGACATTCTCTAAAGGTGCTATAAGAGCAGCAAAATGGTTAGTCAACCAAGAGAGTGGAATGTACTCTATCAATGACTGTTTAGGGATATAAAATGAAAAATTATAATGCT
>JALUBF010000006.1:0-3785 GCA_027045015.1 Sulfurovum sp. | reverse complement strand
AAAATTAGCAGTTGAAACACCTGCTGATATAGATTTGGTATTACCTGTACCAGACTCTGGTGTAGCAGCAGCCAAAGGTTATGCAGATAAACTTGGTGTACCTTTTGAGATGGGGATTGTTCGTAACCACTATGTAGGACGTACTTTTATTGAACCAACACAAGCGATACGTGATTTGAAGGTAAAGATGAAACTCTCTCCTGTTAAACATTTAATAGAGGGGAAAAGAGTAGCAATTATAGATGACTCTTTGGTTCGTGGTACAACATCTACACAGATAGTACGTATGCTTAAAGAGGCAGGAGCAAAAGAGGTACATATGCGTATCGCTGCTCCTGAGATAAAATTCCCTTGTCGTTACGGGATAGATACTCCAACTAAAGATGAACTTATATCAACAAAATATACTCCTGAAGAGATAGCTAAAAAGATAGGTGCAGACTCTCTTGGTTTTCTATCTGTTGAAGGGCTTAAAGACTCTTTGGGTAATGATAGAAATTATTCATTAGTTAGTTTTACAGGTGAATATTTTGCAGGTGGAAATGCTGATACTACAGGTTGTGCTGGAGGGTGTTAATATAACATCGTCATAAAAATAATAGATTATAACGGAGAGAAAAAATGAATGAAGCAAAATATATTTGGATGGATGGCAATCTTGTACCTTGGGCAGATGCTAAAATCCATATTTTAACACATACCTTGCATTATGGTAATGCAGTATTTGAAGGTACACGTGCTTATCAAACAGAAGATGGATTGGCTATCTTTAAACTTGAAGAGCATTGTAAAAGACTCTATAACTCGGCAAAGATTGTAGCTATAAAGCCAAATATAGATTATGATATTGTTAAACAAGCACATATTGATCTACTTAAAGCAAATGAGTTTAAAGGCAATGTTTATCTTAGACCACTTATCTATTTGGGTTATGGACAGATGGGAATTTATCATAAAAATGTACCAGTAAATACAAGTATCGCAGCTTGGGAGTGGGGAGCATATCTTGGTAAAGAGGGATTAGAAAAAGGTATTAGTGCTTGTACATCGTCTATTACACGTAATCCTAATCGTTCGACATTTGGTAAAGCAAAAGCAGCAGCAAACTATCTAAACTCACAAATGGCAAAATATGAAGCTATAGAGAATGGTTTTGATGAAGCTCTTATGCTTGATGAAAATGGTTTTATAGCAGAGGGAACTGGAGAGTGTATATTTATAGTTCGTGATGGAAAACTTATCTCTCCACCTAATGATAACTCTTTAGAGTCTATTACTCAAGCAACAGTATTTGAGTTGGCACATGATATGGGCATAGAGGTAGAAAGACGTAATATTACTAGAGATGAGATATATATATGTGATGAACTTTTTCTTACTGGTACAGCAGCAGAGGTGACTCCTGTACACTCATTTGACCATAGAATTATTGGTGAGGGTAAACGTGGAGCTATTACTGAAAAGTTACAAACTGCATATTTTGATGTAGTATTTGGGCGTAATGAAAAATATAAACATTACCTCACATATATATAAGGATACTGTATGCCAGCAGATATGAATGATTATTTCAAAAAGAAAAAACCAAATAATAACATTACCAATAAAAGTTCAGAAAATAATAATTCTGAAAATCCATTAAATAATATTTCAAAAAAAATACCGTCTTTAGGTATTGTTGTAGCTATAGTAGCTTTTGCACTATTTGCTTTTAAACCTTATACTATTATTAACTCTGGTGAAGTAGGCATAAAAGTAACAACAGGTAAATTTGAACAAATACCACTTAGTGCAGGATTACACTTTTATATTCCTATGCTTCAAAAGATTATACCTGTCAATACACGTATTAGACTTATAACGTACTCGAATGATGTATCTCGTGAACTTGGAGATGGTTATAGAAATTTTGAAGGTGGATTAAGACGAAATAGAGCCATACCTGTACTTGATAAACGTGGACTTACTGTCAATATTGATCTTGCCGTACAATATAGCCTTAGAGCAGAGTCAGCACCTAAAACTATAGAGAAATGGGGTGCAAGCTGGGAAGAGAAGATTATCAACTCTAAAGTAAGAGAGGTAGTGCGTGATGTTGTAGGACAATATACAGCAGAGCAACTTCCAGAGATGAGAAATGAGATAGCTTCAGCTATACAGACAAAGGTAAGACAAAAGGTAGATTCCTTACCAAATAAACCAGTAATTTTATCTTCTGTTGAGCTTAGAAATATTGTACTTCCTCCAAAGATTAAAGAGAAGATAGAAGAGGTACAAGCAGCAAAACAAGATGTAACCATAGCCGAACAAGAGAAAGAGAAAGCTAAAGAACAAGCACTTAAAGCAGCTGAAGTAGCAAAAGGTGTAGCACAAAAGAACCGTATTGAAGCTCAAGGTGAAGCAGATAAAATTCGTATTGAAGCTCAATCACAAGCAAAAGCCAATAAACTAATCTCTGCTTCTCTTACTCCTGAGTTACTTCAATTGGAACAGATTAAAACACAAGCTAAGTTCAATGAAGCACTTAGAGTAAATAAAGATGCACAAATTTTCCTAACTCCTGGTGGTGCAGTACCAAATATCTGGGTAGATGCTAAAGGGAAACAAAAACGCTTAATGGGACAACAATAATTTAATGGTGTTGTATCTTTACAACACCTTATATCGGAGAATATTATGACAATAGATTGGGATAAAAATCCTCTTATACCTGCTATCGCACAAGATGCCAATACAAATGAAGTACTAATGCTTGCATATATGAATGAAGAGGCTTATAAACTTACATTAGAAACTGGGTATGCTCACTACTTTAGTCGTAGTAAACAGCGTATATGGAAAAAGGGTGAAAGCTCTAATCATACTCAAGAGATAAAAGATCTATTGCTTGATTGTGATGCAGATACTGTTATACTTAAGATAAAACAAAATGGTGTAGCTTGTCATACTGGTAGAAAAAGTTGTTTTTTTACATCAGTAATTCAAGATAAAATTATCTTAGATAAAGAGGTAGATACAGATACTATATATGGTGTAGTTGATACTCTATATCATACTATATTAGAGCGTAAAAATGCATCAGTAGAACAGAAATCATGGACAAAAAAACTGCTTGATAATAAGGACCTTATGTTAAGTAAGATACGTGAAGAAGCTGATGAAGTTTGTGTTGCCATAGATGAAGAGAGTGATGAACAAGTCATCTATGAATCTGCTGATTTGCTCTACCATACTTTAGTTGGACTAGGATATAGAGATATATCTCCAGATAGAGTTAAGCAGGAGCTAGGACGAAGATTTGGAATGAGTGGTATCATAGAGAAAGAGAACCGCTCTAAAAAATAATTTTAATTATCTTTTTTTAATGATAAAGCTTAAATAAGCTTTATCTACTACTATATGCTATTTCAATTTCATATTAAAAACTTCATAAATATTTTTCAACTAAATATACGATAAATTAAAAACTATACAAAATATCAATATTTTCATAAAGAGAGATAGTAAATAAATAATATAAGCATATTTTCAGTTTTTTATTATATATAATGTAAGTAAAAATAAATAAATTAAAAAAATAGTAAAAAAAAGAGATAAATTGCGAAAAGTACTTGACAAGAGGTACCTTTGGTGCTATAATACGCGTCCAACAACACATAGACATCTAATAAGTAATTAGAAAGAGTGTTATTGAATGATCTTTGACAACCAAATATAAGTAAAATAAATCAACGTCTATTTGAGTTTTAATTTTACTACTTTTTATAAAAGTAGATAGAATAAAC
>JALUBF010000005.1 GCA_027045015.1 Sulfurovum sp. | reverse complement strand
TTACTTTAAATGTTGAACGTTTGACTCCAACTACTCTTTTAAATGTTACATCATCTATATTTATAAATTTATCTATTTTTCTCATTCCGTATTGTACTATATTTTTAGTTTTGCAAGAAGTCTAATAGTAGTTACGAAGAGCTTATATCTTTTTCTCTCTTTTTTATTTTTGCAAAACCAGCCCCTTTTTTAGTTTTTGCTTCAAGCCCTAAGGATTCAATCTTTTCTCTATAATTAAGCCCTTTTGTATGCATCGCAGCAAAACACTTTGCAATGACAGCAATAGTATTTGGTACTTCTCCCTTTTTTTTATATGATTGAATGTTTTTTTCACTTACCTTTATGAGTTTGCTAAATTTTGGCAGACTAATCTCTGCATCTAGTAGTAGTTTTTTAAAGTCTATAAATGTCATCTTTTGCTCCTAAAGTGAAACATATTATAGTAATTTATATCTTAACTCTATATTTTATAGTGATTTTCTTGACAAATAAAAATAAATTATATATAATACCTATAATTTATTACTAAAAGGAGTCACAAATGGCAAAAGATACAAAAAAAGAGTTAGAAGTAAAAGCAAAAGAAGTTGCTGAAAAAGCTGATAAAAAGAAAAATACGAAAAAATCTGAAAAGAAAAAAGTAGAGAAAAAGAAAAATAAGAAGAAAGCTAAAAAAGCTGACAAAAAGAAAATTGCGAAGAAAAAAGCAAAAAGTAAAGCAAAGAAAAAAGCTTCAAAAAAGAAATAATTCTTTTAAATGAAACTTTAAATGTTGAACCTTCATGCACTTTAGAACTTATTGTAAGTATAAAGTGTTAGAGGGTGACGACGATATAGTTCTATTTTTCAAAAAAATTGCTAGTTAGCAAAAAAAACTACAAGAAGTATAACAAATTTTTCTCACTCTCATCACTCTTACTAAGGGAATATACTCATAAGCTTTTATTTGACTTTTTATATCTAAATATATAAAAAACAATAAGCAAGATAACACTTACCAATGCTACAATAGTGGCTGATTTTAGATACTCAGATATAAGTTCTTGACTCGAACCTACCATATATCCTATGGATATGAGTACTAATGCCCAGATAGATGCACCAAGTGTAGTGTATATGGAAAATTTAACTATATTCATTCGTGCCAATCCAGCAGGTAGTGAAACAAGTTGACGTATCCCTGGTATGAGTCTTCCTGTAAATGTAGATATCTCACCATGTTTTAGAAAAAATCTATCTAGTTTATCTAATGTATCTTCTTTTATGAAAAAGTATTTTCCATACTTAAGTATCAATTTTCTACCTAAATATATGGAAAGAGCATAGTTAAATAATGCTCCAAATAGAGAACCTACAATACTAAAAAATGCTACTAAATATAAATTCATATCACCTTGATATACTAAATATCCAGCAGGTATCATAACAATCTCAGAGGGAAAAGGGAAAAATGTACTCTCAAGAAACATAAGGAGGAAGATACCTAAATAGCCCATATTACCTATTTGATTTACTAGATATTGGGCTATTTCGTGTATCATATAAATATCAGATTATTATTCTGCAAATGCACCGACAGATGTAAGATGAGCATAACGCTTATCTAACATCTCATCTACACTAAGCTCTCTAAGCTCTTTGACACTATCTAAAAAATATTTTTTAACAATATCTGCTGCTGTATATTTATCTCTATGTGCGCCTATTAGTGGTTCATCAAGTATATCATCTACAAGTTTATGCTCTAGTAGGTCAATTGGTGTAATCTTAAGTGCTTTTGTTGCTACTTCAACTTTACTAGGGTCATTCCATAATATAGCTGAACACCCCTCTGGAGAGATAACGGCAAATATAGAGTAACGCATCATAGCTAGTTTATCACCTACACCAATAGCCAAAGCTCCACCTGAACCACCCTCACCAATAACTACTGAAATCATCGGTACTTTTACTGATGCAAACTCAAATAAATTTCTTGCGATAGCTTCAGACTGTCCACGCTCCTCTGCTCCAAGTCCAGGGTATGCACCTGGAGTGTCTATAAGCATAAGTACAGGAATGTCAAATTTTTCTGCCATACGTACTGCACGAAGTGCTTTTCTATATCCTTCAGGATTTGGCATACCAAAGTTACGTTTTATCTTATTTTTAACACCACGTCCCTTTTGTTCACCAATAACCATAGTTTTTTGACCATCTATCCAACCTATATAACACAACATAGCAGGGTCATCACGGAATGCTCTATCTCCATGAATCTCATATGCATCTTCCATAATAAGTCTAATATAGTCAAGTGCATAAGGTCTATCGGGGTGACGTGCTAATTGAAGTTTTTGAAAATCAGATAGAGAACCAAAAGTTTTGTTGACCTCTTTTTCCAAATCTTTTTGTAGTTTTTCAACTGCTTTCATATTGGCAATAGCATGAGAAGATACAATCTCTTCTTGTATCTTCTCAATTTTACTCTCAAAATCTAAATAGGTTGCCATAGAGTCAATCCTTATATTTTCTTAAATATAACTACGCCGTTTGTTCCACCAAAACCAAATGAGTTAGACATAACAACATTCAAGTCTGCTTTTCTAGCACCATCAGTAACATAATCCAAATCACAATTCTCATCTGGTGTTGTATGGTTAATAGTAGGAGGAAGAACACCATCTCTCATAGCCATAAGAGATATAACTGCCTCAATAGTTCCTGAAGCACCAAGACAATGACCAATCTGTCCTTTAGTAGAACTTACTGGAGGACAGTTTTCTTTTCCACCAAGAAGATCTTTGATGGCTGCTGTCTCATTTTTATCATTTACAGGAGTAGATGTACCATGAGCATTTATATAATCTATCTTTGGTTCACCTGCCATTTTATATGCACCCTTCATAGCACGAAGAGGACCGTCCATTGTTGGTGTAGTAATGTGATTTGCATCTCCACTCTCCCCAAAACCTAATATCTCACCATAGATAGTAGCTCCACGAGCTATGGCATCATCATAAGACTCTAGTACCAATGCTCCTGCACCCTCACCCATAACAAAACCATCACGATCTGCGTCAAAAGGACGAGAAGAGGTTTGAGGGTCATCATTTCTAGTAGATAGTGCTTTCATAGCAGCAAAACCACCTACTCCTACTGCACATATAGCAGACTCTGCACCAACTACCAACATTTTATCGGCAGTTCCAACCATAATAGACTTAGCAGCCTCACCAATAGCGTGTGTACCAGCAGCACAAGCAGTAACAGATGCTAAGTTAGGTCCTTTTAAATCTTCATAGATAGATACAAAACCACCAAGCATATTTACAAGTGAAGATGGTATGAAAAATGGAGATATTCTTCTAGGACCTCTGTTTCCACATACTAGAGAATTTTTTTCAATATTTGGAAGTCCACCAATACCAGAAGCTGAAGCCACACCAAAATGATCTCTATCTAAATCTTCTGAAAAATTAGCATCAGCCATTGCCTCTTTAGCAGCGTGTAGACCAAGTTGGATAAATCTATCTGCTTTTTTAGCCTCTTTTGCATTAAGTACACTTAGTGGATCAAAATCTGTTATCTCTCCAGCTATTGTTACAGATTGCCCCTCTGTATCAAAAGATTCGATAGTCTTAATACCACATTTTCCATCAAGTATATTTGCAAATGCACTCTCTTTATCTAACCCTAAAGAGTTAATCATTCCTAAACCTGTTACTACTACTCTTTTCACTGCTACTCCTATGTACTTTAAATAAGATATGTATGAATACTCATAAAATACTCATATATATCTTAATGCACTCCCGAAGGAGTACGCTTTTGACTATACGTTTTCGATAAACTTGATTGCATCAGCAACAGTAGCTATTGCTTCTGCTTGATCATCAGGAATTTCAATATCAAATTTCTCTTCAAGTGCCATTACAAGCTCAACAACATCAAGACTGTCAGCTCCAAGATCCTCTACGAATTTTGACTCTTCTTTAACCTCATCTGGGCTCACGTTTAGTTGTTCTACAACTACTTCTTTTACATCATCAAATAATGCCATTGATTACTCCTTAAGTGTTTAAAAATACGCACAAGTATAACAAAAAAATAATAATAAAGCTTATAATTTGGCGTTAAATAGCTATTTGAACTAAAATAAATTACATTTTAGTATCAAAAGCTATTATTTATCTAAAAGTTTCTTCTTTACAAAAGGATCGTGTAGATTTTTACCCTGAAGCATTAGTCTTTTCATCTTATCGTAAGATATTAGTCCATCTTTTTTTACTTCAAGTGCTGCAAATCCATACTCCATAGGGTCATGTGCTACTCTTGAGTACCAAGCTTTTTTAACATCTATCCATTTATGAGTATCGAGAGTTTGTGTGAGCATCTTTACTATGTCTGGTTTATGGTTTTTAAGCCAAAGGACTAAACACCCTATCTCGTCAAAGAAAAATGTATCTCCATTTTTAGTAATAATCTGTGCTGAGTACTCCAACTTCTCTATATTCATATTACACTCTGAACACTGATACTCTTTTGGTTTTATGGGTACTACTTTATGAGCCATATTGCCTTTATATACATATCTTGCACCCTCTTCACTACCAAGTGATAAAAAAAGTATAATAATAATAGCTATAACTATAGCAAATGTTAAAAGATTTAATAAGATTTTTTTCATAAAAATACTCCATTTTTTAGATAGTAAACAACAACATAACTACTACAAAGTACTACAAACAGACTAAGCAACACTACTGAAGCTCTCTTTAATTTTTTTGATGATTTTTTAAACCATAGACTCATTATAGCACTATCTATGCTAAAAAACAGACCTAAAAAGAGTAAGCCCCATACAAAATAACCCACATAATAGTAGTGATCTTGCATCATACAAAAAGGACACTTATGAGTAGGTAATTCATAGATATATGTTCCAAAGAAATAGACTACTCCATAGTATGCAACTACCCCAAAAAAGATAGTTGCTACTATAGTCAACAACTCCATATTGGTAACAATAGTCAAGATACTCAAAGCAAAGAGAAGATAAAAAAGCATAATAAGTTTAGGTGTATCAAGTCCAAGTGGTAGAGTATTTGCTCCTCCAACCTCTCCAAATATTACAGAACAACAACTTACTGGTCTATCTGTATGGATATTGGTAAAATATAGTATATCAAGACTCAACTCAACACTTAAAAGCAAAAATATAACTACAAAAAGCCATGATTTTAACTTAATATATAGATAGTTTTTTGACTCTAAATCTATTTTATTTATACTTATCCACAATCCACTTAAAAAGAGTATAACAATTTTGAGTAGTAAAAGGGGATTGCCATAACTATTTGCTTTTATAACACCTGCTCCACACATAGCCCCAGGAACTAAATCCGATAGATTATCTATGGTATATACAAAATATGGTAGAAGTAGTACTTTTAGAAGGATAGAAAAAGATATAATACTCATAACCAAATATGAGCGATTTTCAAGTTTAAACTGCTTAGAGGTGAAAGAGTTAAAATCCCACCCCTTTAACAGACCCAATGTTACAAGAAAAGCTACAGATAAAAGAGCATAAAGTAGCACTTCTGAAAGAAGATAGACTATAACCTCATGGCTTAGAAGTATATCATTCATTGGTTATAACTCCATCACTCATATGAACTACTCTATTGACAAAAGACAAATTTTCAAATAGAGGGTCATGAGTAGCTACTACAATAGTTTTACCCATATCGTGAAGTGATTTCAATATATCTATAAACTTTAGTGAATTTGCTCTATCTAAATTAGCTGTTGGCTCATCACACAGTATGAGTTCTGGTTCATGCACTAAAGCTCTAGCTATGGCACAACGCTGTTTCTCTCCACCTGAAAGTAATTTTACCTCTTGAGATGCCTTATGAGATATAGCCGATAACTCCATACTCTTTTTTGCCATAGATGTGATGCTTAACATATCTAATCTGGAGTTAATGAGTGGAACAACAACATTCTCCTCTACACTAAGTGACTCCAAAAGATTAAAATGCTGAAAGATAACCCCTACTTTTTTAGCCCTATAGAGAGAAACGTGCATATCAGGAAGCTTAGAGATAAGCTCACCATCTACAACAACTTTTCCAAAACTAGGTTTATCTAGTCCTGCTATGAGTGAGAGTAGAGTTGATTTGCCACTACCACTAACTCCACTTAACACAATAACTTCACCCTTAGATATATGTAAATCAACTAAACTTAAAGCCTCAAAAGCTCCATCACTGCCCTCATTATAAATCTTACTAACACCCTCAACTCTAACCATTATCTACCCCTACTTTTAGTCTATAATTATTATTGCATAGCCTCTTTTGGAGGAGTAACTGCTACCTTCCACGATGGGATAAGAACAGAAGCCAAAAATGGTACAGCATAAAAAAGAAATATTGAACTCAATAGTCCAAACTTAACTACAGGTACAAACTTAACACTATTTGACAAGTTACTACTTCCTAAAAATATCTGACTTAACAGTGGTGCATTAAAGATAAATACATATATATATGCCAATACTACACCTACAATAAAACTCACAACCACAATAGTTAAATTTTCATAAAATTTTAACTTCAAAATATCTTTTATACTCCACCCTACTGCACGTAAAATACCTATCTCTTTTCTATCAGTAGAGTAAACCATAGAGTAACGCTGATAGAGTATAAGAATAAAAGTTATAATAGTAACTAGATATAAGATAAGGAAAAGTCCACCTTTATAGTTATATAATTTTTCATAAGCCTTTTTTATCTCTCTTTTCTCAACTACTCTAACATCATAAAACATCAAATGAATTTTAGTGATAATATTGTCCCACTCTGCATCATTTGGTACATTAAATGTAATATCTGTAACCTCATCTTCACCCATACCAAATATCTCTTGGGCAAGTTCTATAGGCATTATTATCATATCATTATCTATAAGCGAAGCTTCTTTAGGCAAGATATTGGCTATATGCACCTCTTTAAATTTACCTTTTGGAGTTTTAAATGTAAAGTTTTCATTAAAATAGTGTGCTTTTAAAAAATCTTTTACACCCTTACCTACCAACATACTATCTTGAGAAAAAAATCTTTTTAAGTCTATACCTTTTATTAGTTTTTTTAACTTTTTACTATTTTGTTCATCAAAAAAGTCTATGCCAACAACTAAAAAAGATTTCTGATTAGGGGTAAAAAAGTATCTTCCATAGACTCTTGGTTCTACTTTTGATACTCCATCTATCTGCATTATCTTATCTGCCCACTCTAGTGGAGTATTAACACCTCTACCTGCTTGTACTTTTGTGATGCTAAAGTCTGCTTGAGCATTTAATGTATCTAAAAGAGAGTACTTTAAAGAGGAAGATATAAACAAGATACTACTTAATAAAAATATAATAATAACAGAGATAAACACAGCACCTATATGTTTAGCTCTTTGTTTAAAAAGAAGAAGTGTTAAAAAGTGTAAAAAAGCACTATTTTTCATATATAAAATCCATTTTATTTATAGGTTGCATTTGTGGATATGCAGGATTTGAAGCACTCTCATAAAAAAGTACTCTTGGCTCATAGTAGGCTACACTTAACGATGGTGTAGAGAAGTTTGTTAAAGATGTTATATCTCTATTTGCATCTTTATACGCCTCTTTATCATAAACTATATAGTCTACAATTACAGCCATAACCGACAATACTAAGACCACCACAAGCATAAAAAATGGTTTTAGCATCTACTCTTCTATTCCATCTAGTGCCATTACCATACTTCCTGTAATCTCATCAAATCTAACTATCTTTTTGCCATGGTGTTCAGCCATAAATGTTTTAGCACTCTTTTTATCTTTAAATGCTATTAGCTCATTTCCCATAGGACCATAGATATTTGAACCAGTTACATAAAAAGCATCTTTAGCCAAAATCTCCTCTATTGTGTAGTAGTCACTTACTACCATTTTTGAAATATGTTTACGATTATAAGGAAAATCTCCATCAAATATATAGTACTTCATCATATCTTTTACACCATCAAAATAGTATGTTTTACCATCATGCTTCATCATAGCTGCCCACTTTGGATACTTGTGAACAAACATACCACAAACAGGACACTTTGCATCACTTGGCACTACTAGATGATGGCTCTTTTTTCCACTAATTCCATTTAAGATATAGTAACTTACTGCTTCGAGTTTGGAAGAGTTTAGATGAGAACATGCGTTTGAAGATATTATCGCTTTTTTTATGCTCTCTATGCTATCTGTACTATGAGGCAATTTACTCTTTGTACACATAACATTAGCAATGCGTTCTCCCTTTTTTACAAGAGATGAAACATTACTATTGGCACTTAAGACTACTAAGCTAAAAGATATTAAAAAAAATGATTTTATCATCTATCTACTCTTTAGATAAAGTCCAACAGCTTGTAACTGTTTACCATTCAACCCTTTACATAATTTATTTGCTACAATAAACGCTTTTGCTTCAGCCGTTGAGATAAACTTTTTATCTGTTTTTTTACACATTTTACCATACATCATTTCACCTTTTTTAGACATCATAGCCTGTTTTTTAGCTATCATTTTACTATCTTTAAGAAACTCTGCCTTAGCCTCTTTTAATGCTCCTTTAAAATCAGTAACTTTACCACCATTGACTTTAGCAAAAGCTATAGCATCTGATTTTTTAGCAAAAGCATATTTGCTAACTCTTGACATAGTACCTTTTTTACGACTTCCTACAACATAAGTAGCATCTTTTACATCTATAAATTTAAGTGTTGCTACATCTACTACTTTTATATTGGTAAGTTTGCTACCACTTTGTAAATCTTCAGCTAAACAGTGGATAGAGCAGTATTGTTTTACCTTACCATTAATAGTAGCTACATGGTTTGTTTTATAAAACATAGGAAGTGTCATACCACACTTTGGACAAAACAATTTAGACTTACCCTTTTGCAATATAGTCGCCTTAGATTTAGGAACAGACTGAAACATCTTCATCATCTTTTTAGGCTTATCTGATGTACTACTCATAGCACTACCACATTTACCTCCACCACACTTCATCTGAGCTTGTGAAAAACTAACTAAAAATCCCAATGCCAACACAGCAAGTACTATCTTCTTCATCTTATATTTCCATATTTTTATTTAAGTCTAATATATTAGTGTTAAATTTGTGTTAAAACCTAATCTTCTAACACAACAATTTTTGGTTTTTTAGAGATAAATGGTGGTTTTGCAAACCATATTAGAAGAATAAGAGCGATGCTAATGTAGCTTGAGATAAGTAAAATATCGTCATTTGCTCTTGTTGAAGCTTGTTGGTCTATAATGTGGTTTATAGCAGGTAAGGCAGAGATACCCATATGATGTATAGAGTCCATAAACTCTTGCGTAGCATGTGAAAATTTTGTAATGTTTTCACTATACACTGCGTGGTGAATATCGCTTTGCCTTTCCCATACAGTTGTAGCAATGGAAGTTCCAAAACTCCCACCTAAAATTCTTAAAAAGTTTACAAGTCCCATAGCAGATGCAACACGAGTGATGGCGATTTCAGAGATGATTATGCTTGTAAGTGGAACAAAAAACATTGCCATTCCTGCACCCATAAGTAAGCGTGGTAAAAAGGCATCCATAAGGGTAATATTGACGGTAAACTGTGCCATCCAGTAGTAGCTTGCTGCAAAAATAATAAAACTGATGCTCACAAGTACACGAAGATTGAGGCGATGGAGATTACTGCCAACAATAGGAGAGAGTAAAAAGGCAAATACTCCCACACCAGCAGAGGCAAATCCAGCCCAAAAAGCAGAGTAGCCTAGCTGTGTTTGTAGCCATAGAGGAAAGATGACACCACCACCTAAAAAGATGGTGTAGCCCAGACTTATGGCGATGGTTCCTACAGAAAAATTACGGTTTGTAAAGAGTGTCAAATCAACAACAGGATGTTCATCAAATATCTCCCAAACTATGAAGATGGAGAGCGTTACTACTGCTGTAATAGCTAATATTATGATGGTTGGTGAATTAAACCAGTCGAGATTGTTTCCTTTATCGAGCATAATTTGTAAACTTGCAACACCAACTATGAGTAGGGCTAAACCTGTAAAATCTATGGGGAGTTTTAAGGTGGTTGTTTCACGATCTTTGAGCATATTCCAAACAATAAATGCACTAATAAAGCCTATGGGAACATTGATATAAAAAATCCATGACCATGAAAAATTATCTGTAATGTAGCCACCAAGAAGAGGTCCAACAATAGGTCCAACAGTAGCCGTCATTGCCCAAAAAGCGAGAGCCAGACCTTGTTTGTGTTTTGGATAGATTGAGAGTAGAAGACTTTGTGAGAGTGACATCATGGGAGCTGCTACAATCCCCTGTAAAATCCTTGCTCCTATAAGCAGATTGTAATCAGGTGCGAGTCCACATAGCCAAGAGACAAGAGAAAATAAAAAGGTAGAAGCTACAAAAAGATGTACCTCTCCAAAGCGTTTTGCGAGCCAGCCAGTAAGGGGCATAAAGATGGCATTAGCCGCTGCAAACGCAGTAATGACCCATGTTCCTTGATCTGGTGTAACTCCTAAATCCCCAGCAATGGCAGGGATGGAGACATTGGCTATGGTTGTGTCAAGAACTTGCATAAAAGTAGCAAGTGCAA
>JALUBF010000004.1 GCA_027045015.1 Sulfurovum sp. | reverse complement strand
ACCCAGCCTGAGATATTTTGCTCTTTATATACTTTTAAGAGCAGTAGTTTTGGTTTTTGTGCAAAAGTAGATATACTAATTAGGATTATAAATATTATTGATCTCATCATTACTCAAATATTTTTAAAATTAAAGCTTTGACTATAGCCATCAGGGTTATTACTCTGCCATCTCCAACTATCTATGCACATATCTTCTATAGTTTTAGATGCACTCCAACCTAGAACTTCTTTTGCTAGTGAAGAGTCGGCAAAACACTTAGCTATATCTCCTGCTCTTCTTTGTACTATCTTGTATGGTACTTTTTTACCTGATGCTTTTTCAAAAGCTTTTACCATATCTAGTACAGAGCAACCTATGCCTGTTCCAATGTTGAATGTTGAGTTTTTAGTTTCATACTTATTAGAGTTTATGTAGTTGAGTGCTTTTACATGCGCATCTGCTAAATCTACTACATGGATGTAATCTCTTACTCCTGTACCATCTTCAGTATCATAGTCTCCACCAAATACACTTAAGAACTCTCTTTTGCCTACTGCTACTTGAGAGATAAAGGGCATAAGATTGTTTGGGATGCCATTTGGGTCTTCACCTATAGTTCCTGACTCGTGAGCACCTACTGGATTGAAATATCTAAGGATTATTGCTTGAAATGAACTGTCGCTTATAACAATGTCTTCAAGTATTCGCTCTATCATATATTTACTTGTTCCATAAGGGTTTGTAGTTGCTCCTACTGGGAAGTTCTCTTCTATGGGAGTAGATGAGGGGTCACCATAAACTGTAGCAGAAGAGCTAAAAACTATCTTTTTACACTTAAACTCTTGCATAACATCGAGTAGTACTAAAGTACCATTTACATTGTTGTCATAGTATTTTAAAGGTTGTTCTACTGATTCGCCTACAGCTTTAAGTCCTGCAAAGTGAATGACTGCGTTTATGTCATACTTAGCAAATACCTCTTGAAGTCTCTCTTTATCTCTTGTATCACCTTCTTCAAATTCTATATCTTTGTTGATGATTTTAGAGACTCTCTTGAGTGACTCCTGTGAAGAGTTACAGAGATTGTCATAGACTACAAAGTCATAACCAGCTTCACTTAATGCTATGAGTGTATGTGATCCTATGTATCCTGCACCACCAGTTATAAGAAATTTCAAAACTTTCCTTATTTTTTAAATTACATTAAAATTATATCTAAAATACTTAGATGTAGGTATAAAAGTTAAGATCATAAGTTATTTTTAAAGTCTCCATGTTGGATTTTCTACTATGCCTTTAACATCTATAAGTACGGGAGTATCTTTACTTATATTCTCATAATCACTACGAGATAGTATCTTAAATTGATTATGGGCTACTGCCAATATGACGGCATCATATTTTTTATCTTTTTTAAAAGGATTATCTATAAGTTTATATTTAGATGATTCTTTTATTGTATTTTGATCTAACCATGGGTCATATACATCTACATTACATTCATAGGATTTTAACTCATCTATAATATTTACTACTTTTGTATTCCTCATATCTGGACAATCTTCTTTAAATGTTACACCGAGTACAAGAATATTGGCATTTTTTATCTTCTTGTTCTCTTTTATCATAGATTTTATGGTCTGTTCAGCTATATATTTACTCATACCATTATTTATCTGTCTAGCTCCTAGTATGAGGTTTGGTTTGTATCCTAGCTCTTCAGCTTTGTATGTTAGGTAATATGGGTCAACTCCTATACAGTGTCCTCCAACAAGTCCTGGTTTTAGTTTTATGAAATTCCATTTTGTTGAAGCTGCCTCTATAACCTCATTGGTGTCTATCCCCATAGTATCAAATATAAGTGCTAGTTCATTAATTAGGGCTATATTGACATCACGTTGAGTATTTTCTATAACTTTAGATGCTTCAGCTACTTTTATGGAAGATGCCAAGTATGTACCTGCTTCGATAATAGTAGCATATAGATTATCTACTTTTTTTGCTATCTCTGGAGTTGAACCTGATGTTACTTTAAGTATCTTTGTAACTGTATGCTCTTTATCTCCAGGATTGATACGTTCAGGAGAGTATCCACAAAAGAAATCTTTATTAAATTTCAATCCACTCCCTGATTCTAAAATAGGTACACAAACCTCTTCAGTTACTCCAGGGTAAACAGTACTCTCATATATGACTATATCATCTTTTTTCAATATAGTTGCTACAGCTTGTGTAGATTTTTCTATAGGTGTTAAGTCAGGTCTGTTATTTTCATCTATAGGTGTTGGAACTGTTACAATGTAGATATTACAATCAGCAATATCTTTAAGATCTATGGAAAAATTTATATTGCCTTTTATCTCTGCTAGTTGTTCGTCAGAGAGTTCTAATGTTCTATCATATCCACTATTTAGCTCATCAATACGAGTTTTATTTATATCAAAACCAACAACATCATAACTCTTTGCAAAAGCATGAGCCAATGGTAATCCAACGTAACCTAGTCCAATAATTGCTATTTTATTTTTCAAAGAATCTCTTTATTATTTAAATTAAAAATATTATATATCTATACTCTTAAATTTACACGAATATGTTATAATTTAAGAACTTTAATAGGAGATGTGATTAGATTATGAAAAAAATTATTTTATTTTTGACCTTTGCAATGTTGACTTTTTCTCAGGCAAAAATGGTAAATGGTATTGTCTGTGTTGTAGATGGGGAGTGTATCACTTATGCAGAGCTAAATGCTGTACAAAAGCAAATGGGTGTTTCAAGAAAAAGTGCTATGGATCTTCTTATCAAAGATAGAATAGAAAAATCTGCTATGAAAAATATAACTATAGATGGAAAAGTTGTAGATAAGAAGATATCAGATATTGCAAAACTAAATCATATAAGTGTTATTAAAATGAGAAAAATTTTAAAAGCACAAGGTATGACTTGGTCAAAATATAGAGCAGGACTAATAGATGCATTAAAAAAAGAAAAATTTTTTCAAACTAAAATTAGTCAGACTATCCCTCAACCAACAGATGATGAACTTCATATGTTTTATACCAATCATAAAAAAGAGTTTACCATACCATCTTCTATGAACCTTATAGAATACTCAGCATCTACAAAAAAAGCTTTAGACAACTTTTTAAAAAATAGATATAAAAATGGAATTAAAAGTAGGGTAATTAAAAAGTTTACAAAAGATTTAAGCCCTTCTCTTTTAGATATCATACTACGAACACAAAATGGTCATTATACTCCTCCCTTTAATACCGGAGATAAATTCATAAGTTATAAAGTTATAAAAAAAGAGGGTAGAATATATATGCCATTTGAAAAAGCAAAAAATGTAGTTATGCATAAATGGATACAACAACAGCGTTCAAAAGCTTTTAAAGACTATTTTGAGAAGTTAAGAACAAGTGCTGATATAGAGTATATAAAAAGATAAAGGTAAAAATATGGGACTAAAATCAGATAAATGGATACGCCAAAAGTCATTAGAAGAAGAGATGATAAGCCCATTTTGTGAAGGATTAGTTGGAGAGGGTGTTGTATCTTATGGTCTTAGCTCTTATGGTTATGATATTCGTGTAACTGATGAGTTTAAAATATTTACAAATATAAATGCCGAAGTAGTTGATCCTAAAGATTTTAATCAAAATAATGTTGTAGATTTTAAAGGTGATATATGTATAGTACCACCAAACTCATTTGCCTTGGCTAGAACAGTAGAGTACTTTAAAATGCCTAAAGATACATTGGCTATTTGTCTTGGTAAGAGTACGTATGCTAGATGTGGTATCATTGTAAATGTAACACCATTTGAACCAGGATTTGAAGGGCATATAACTATAGAGATATCCAATACTACTCCACTACCTGCTAAGATATATGCCAATGAAGGTATAGCTCAAGTTCTCTTCTTACAAGGTGATGAAAAATGTGAAACAACTTATGCAGATAGAAAAGGTAAATACCAAAGTCAAACAGGCATTACTCTTCCACGTATTTTAAAGAAGGATTAATACTCCTTTTTTATTTTAATTAAACACTACTCTCTTAAAAATCTATATTTTTTACAACTTTTCCATACAACTATGTTACAATGCCAAAAATTCCAATATAAAAAGTAAGTTATTTATGAAAAATTTAATTATTGTCGAATCACCTGCAAAAGCACGTACTATTACCAACTTCTTAAGTAAAGATTATAAAGTTATCGCATCAAAAGGTCATATTCGTGACCTTCCTAAAAGTACATTTGGCATAACAATAGATGATCAAACAGGAGATTTGATACCTAAATACTCTATCCCTAGAAATGTCAATCCTATCGTTAAAGAGTTAAAAAAGTTATCTAAAGAGGCTCAAACAGTCTTTATAGCAACCGATGAGGATAGAGAGGGGGAGGCTATTGGTTACCATATTGCAAAAGCTATTGGTAAAGAGCCTACAGAACTTCCACGTATAGTTTTTCACGAGATTACCAAAAGTGCTATATTGAATGCTATAGAAAATCCTCGTAAGATAGATATGAACTCTGTTGATGCACAGCAGACAAGACGTTTACTTGATCGTATAGTGGGATATAAACTTTCACCTCTACTTGCTTCAAAGATACAAAAAGGGCTTAGTGCTGGTAGAGTTCAAAGTTCTACACTTAAACTAGTAGTAGATAAAGAACGTGAAATAAAAGCATTTAAACCTGAAGAGTTTTGGACTATAGATGCAATTTTTCAAAAAAATATTGATGCTTCTATATATGACTATAATGGTATTAAGATAGAGAGACTTACTATCAAAACTGAAGCTGATGCTACTGAGATAGTAACAGCATCTAAAGAAGAGTCTTTTGTTGTAGCATCAATAGAAAAGACAAAACGTAAAACAAAAACACCTCCACCATTTATGACATCTACTCTACAACAAGCTGCATCTACGCAGTTGGGATTTTCTCCTAAAAAGAGTATGATGGTAGCTCAAAAGCTCTATGAAGGAGTCAAGACCAACAACGGTACAATGGGTGTCATTACATATATGAGAACTGACTCTTTAAATCTTGCTAAAGAGGCTGTAGAGTCTGCTCGTGAGTATATTAAAGCTCAATATGGAGATAAATATCTACCAAATAAAGCAAAAAGTTATGCAACTAAATCAAAAGGTGCACAAGAGGCTCACGAAGCTATACGCCCTACTATGATTGAGTTTGATGCAAAAATGGCAGCAGATTATCTATCTGTAGATGAGTTAAAACTATATAGACTTATCTACAATCGTTTCTTGGCTTGTCAGATGACAGAGGCAGAGATGGAGTCTCAAACCATACTCTTTAAAGGTGATAAATGTACATTTAAAGCTAGTGGTAGAAAACTTCTTTTTGATGGTTTTTACAAAGTTACAGGACATAACGATAAAGATAAACTACTTCCAGATTTAAAAAAAGGTCAAAATGTAAGCCTTGATGAGATAAAACAAGAACAGCATTTTACTGAGCCTCCTACACGATATAATGAAGCAAGTCTTATTAAAAAACTAGAGTCTTTAGGTATTGGTCGTCCTAGTACATATGCTCCAACTGTTACTACACTACAAACTCGTAAATACATTGAGCTTGAGAAAAAACGTATTCACCCTACAGAGATAGCATTTACTGTAACAGAGCTACTAGAAAACAACTTTCCTGAGATAGTTGACTCAAACTTTACAGCCAATATGGAAGAGACTCTAGACAAAGTAGCTGAGGGAGAAACATCTTGGCAAAATATATTAAAAGAGTTCTATACACCATTTCTACAAAAAGTTGAAGATGGTAAAAAAAATATTAAGTCACTAAAAGTTGCTATCCCTACTGGTGAAAATTGTCCTAAGTGTGGGTCTGAGTTGTTACTTCGTAAAGGGCGTTATGGTGAGTTTATAGCTTGTTCAAACTTTCCTAAATGTAAATATACTAAAAATAGTGATGGCACAGAGATAGAAGGACCTGAAGAGACAGACCAAAAATGTGAAAAATGTGGCTCGATGATGGTGATAAAAAACTCTAAACGTGGTAAGTTTTTAGCATGTTCAGCATATCCAAAATGTAAAAATGCAAAACCACTAGAACCTGCTAAAGAGTTAAAAGTTCCTTGCCCAGAGTGTGGTGGAAAGCTTCAGGAAAAAGAGGGAAGACGTGGTAAATTCTTTGGGTGTGAAAACTATCCTAAGTGTAAATTTATAGCAAACTTTGAACCTACAGATAAAAAATGTCCAGAGTGTGGATATATGATGGGTAAAAAGTCTCTTAAAGCTGGAGATGTATATGTATGCTTTAAGTGTAAAACAAAAGTGGATGCAAAGTAGTGGCTAAAGAGATATTTTTATGTGCTATCAATAACATACTATCGGGTACTTGCCTTGAAAATTGTAAGTTCTGTACACAATCTGTAAGATATCACGCAGATATAGAGAGATATAACTATAAAAAGATAGAAGATATTGTTCAAGAAGCAAAACAAGCAAGAGCCAATGGAGCATTAGGTTATTGTCTTGTTACAGCAGGTAAAGGTCTTGATGATAAAAAGGTAGAGTTTGTTGCACGTACGGCAGAGGCTATTAAAAAAGAGGTAGATGGGCTAAACCTCATAGCTTGTAATGGTACAGCATCTAAAGAGCAACTTAGCTACCTTAAAAGATATGGGATAGATAGTTATAACCATAACTTAGAGACATCTAAACACTACTATGCCAAGATATGCACTACTCACTCTTGGGAAGAGAGATATGAGACTTGTGAGAATGTCAAATCTGTAGGTTTAGCTCTTTGTAGTGGTGGTATATTTGGTATGGGTGAGAGTGGTGAAGATAGAGATGAACTACTTAAAGCTATAGTTTCACTATCTCCTAACTCAACTCCACTTAACTTCTATCACCCCAATCCTGCTCTACCGATAAAAAGTAGAAATATTGAAATTGATGAAGCTATAGAGATTATAAAAAAGAGCCGTACCCTCTTAGGTGAAGATAGTTTACTTATGGTAGCAGGTGGAAGAGAACTACTATTTAATGATAAAGAGCATCTTATGTTTAAAGCAGGAGCAAATGCCATAGTCATAGGCAACTACCTTACAACAAAAGGTAAAGAGGCAAATAAAGATAAGATAATGTTAGATAGATTAGGTTATAAGGTGGCAAAGAGTTGTGACACATAGTAATATCTCACTCATTCTTACACTCTCTTTTCTTATATGGGGAAGTCCTTTTATTGCTAAAATATTACGTCTGCCCATACCATCTGTTGAGATTATTCTTGGTTCTATTGTAGCCTACTTTGGATTTATATCAGACAATCAATACTTCAATCTTGTAGCAGAAGTTGGATTTTTATATCTTATGTTTTTAGCAGGTATGGAGGTAGATTTAAAACAACTAACAAATAGTCCAAAGAGTATCATTAGCAAATCTATCATATTTTTAATGCTTATTGTATTTTTTTCAATCATCTTTGGTTTTATATTTCACCTAAATAATATAGTTATTATCTCTATGCCACTTATATCCATAGGATTATTGGCTACACTATCTAAGACTTATGGAAAAGATGCACCTTGGATAGAGATAGCTTTTATAGCAGGAGTATTAGGAGAGATATTAAGTATCACAGCACTGACCATTTTTGATGCAGCCAATACTACAGGTTTCAATATGGAGCTACTTATTAAGATGAGTTACTTAGTACTATTTCTCATAGGTATATATCTACTTTACAAATCTTTACATCTTCTATTTTGGTGGTTTCCTGAACTTAAAAAGATAATTATTCCAAAAATAGATACATCATCACAAGATATACGACTTGCTATGAGTATCTTCTTTATTCTCATAGCTATTATGCTATCACTACATTTAGAAGTAGCACTTGGTTCATTTATCGCTGGTATTGCTATATCTGTATTTTTCCATCATGAGAAGAAGCTAGAAGATAAGATGTCAAGTCTAGGTTTTGGTTTTTTAATACCACTATTTTTCATACACGTTGGTGCATCTTTTGATATAAATACGCTTATTTCACAAGATATTGTAAAAAATGTTATTGGAGGAGCTTTTCTTATTACTTTTTTGATGATTATATCAAGAGTGTTTGCTGCTATTGTACTTAAGAGTATTAGTGGCTCTAAAAATGCTCTTCTTGTAGCACTTTCGCTCTCTATGCCTTTAACCCTATTAGTTGCTGTTGCAACTATAGGGTATGAGACAAAATCAATTGATTTACTTATATATTATCAACTAATTCTTGCTAGTATCTTGGAGACTCTTATATCTATGACTATCATTAAGATATTGAGATAAAAGAGATTAATTATGCTCTCTTGACATCTCCTCTACTGCTGCTTGATACTCTAAATCAGCTCTTCGTTTCGCAGATATAGCTTTTTTATGAGATTTTTCTTTTTTAGTATGAATAACCTTAATATGTTTAACTAATTTAGGTTTTATTTTTTTAACCTTGCTTACTTCTACTTTTTTCTTTAGTAGTTTTTTACTATTTTTAAGCTTTGGCTTTTCTTTTACTATTTTTTTAATTTCAGGTTTTTTGATTTCAGGTTTTTTGATTTGTGGTTTTATTACCTCTTTTACACCATTTTTACTCAACTCTTCAGCTCTTTGTTTCTCATACTCAACAACTTTTTCTCTTACTGCTTTATCTAACTTTAAATTATTTTTTTCTATAGATTTCTTAACTATATTTACTTCAACTTTTTTAATATCTTTTTTTGTTACTGTTTTAATTTTAGCTTTTTTAACTTCAACTTTTTTAATATCTTTTTTAGCTACTACTACTTTTGGCTTCGGTTTTTCAACTTTTTTTACAATTACTACATTTTTAGCAACTATTACCTTTTTAGGTTCTTTATTACTTAAAACTACTACTTTTGGCTTATTATCCTTAATCTTTTTAACTTTATCATTATTTGAAACATCAATACTTTTTAAATGATTATCTATCTTTTTAGTTAAAGATTTATCTTTAGCTTTTTTCAAAGTATTAAATAAAATTTGCTCATTTGTATCTATCTTTTTAAAATTTTCTTTTAGATCAAATGGATTATCAGAGGCATTTACTACTATAACCCCTACTATGGCTAGACATAAATAATACTTCATATTATTACTCCTTAGGTTCTAACTGTTTTAACTGAAAAAACTCTTTTTGCAGTTTTTGATTCTCTATTTTAAGAGCTTTTTTCTCTTTTATTAGACTCTCTTTATTTTTCACCAACTTGTTTAAAACAGTTAGTGAATTTTCACCATTTATCAACACACCTAAATAGATACCAAAAAACAAAATAGCTAAAATAGTAATCAAAAATGTTTTTAAGGAAAACCCTACTAAATTTATCTCTTCTCTATCTTTTGGCATTCTCTATCTACTTTGTAAAAAGTGAAGTTCCTAGGTATTCAAATTGACCTAATTCTGCTTCTATCTCAAGTAATCTATTGTATTTAGCAATTCTATCACTTCTTGCAGTTGAACCAGTCTTAATCTCACCAGTATTGAGTGCTACTGCAAAGTCTGCTATGAATGTATCTTCACTCTCGCCAGAACGATGACTCATAACACAAGTGTATCCTGAACGTTGAGCCAAACGTACTGTTTGCATAGTCTCACTTACTGTACCAATCTGATTTGGTTTTATCAAGATAGAGTTAGCTATATCTTTTTCAATTCCTTCAGATAATATCTCAACATTTGTTACAAAAAGGTCATCTCCAACAAGTTGTATCTTATCTCCTAGTACTTCAGTAAGCTCTTTCCAACCTGTCCAATCATCTTCACCCAATCCATCTTCTAAAGAAATGATAGGGTATTTTTCACACATATCAGCATAGTAAGCTATAAGTTCAGAACTTGTTAACTCTCTATTTTCTGATTTCAATACATATTTACCTTCATCATTCATAATCTCAGATGCAGCAACATCAAGGGCTATGGCTATCTGCTCCCCAGCTTTATATCCTGCCTTTTCAATAGCTTGTATAATAACTTGAATAGGCTCTTCATTTGATTTAAGGTTAGGAGCAAATCCACCCTCATCACCAACAGCAGTACTCTCACCCATCTCATCTATGATTTTTTTAAGGTTATGGTATACTTCAGAAACTGCTCTAAGTCCTTCAGAGAATCTATCAAAACCAATAGGCATTACCATATATTCTTGAAAATCAACAGAGTTGTTTGCATGTTCTCCACCATTGATAATGTTTAACATTGGTACTGGCATAACAACAGCATTTGCTCCACCAAGATAACGATATAGTGGCATCTTCATACTTTTTGCAGCTGAACGTGCAACAGCCATAGATACACCAAGTACTGCATTTGCTCCAAGGTTTCCATAGTTGTTAGTACCATCTAACTCTTTCATAGTAAGATCAATCTCTGCTTGATTAAATGGGCTAAGTCCTACAAGTGCATCACAAATGCTACCATTAACATTTTCACACGCTTGAAGTACACCTTTTCCCATATATCTGTCACCACCATCACGAAGCTCTAAAGCCTCTCTCTTACCTGTACTAGCACCACTTGGTACGATAGCATTTTCTACTGTACCATCACTTAAACTTACACTTACTTTGACTGTAGGGTTTCCTCTAGAGTCCATCACTTCTGTTGCTATAATTTCATCAATAAAAATCATTACTATCCCTTACTTTAATTGTTAATACTCTTATTTTATCTAAATATTGCTGATAGGTATAATAAATACTTTACTATTGAGATACTTAGGTAAAGCAAGGCTCTTTAGACTATTTTTTTATAAAAATAATAAAAGTTTCTTTAAGTTTTTTGTAAAAGTTAGTTG
>JALUBF010000003.1 GCA_027045015.1 Sulfurovum sp. | reverse complement strand
TCCCCTCTAAAAGTGTCACTCCAAGTCCTGGCTGGTTGGTAACAGCTACAGCTTTTAGTTTGTTAAAGTATGGTTTTGTCTCTTCTAGTATCTTTGGCAATGCTACAGCGTGTAGGCGTGAAGCTAACTCGGGGACAACCCCACCATAAACAGAGTGTTGCTCCTCTTGAGATATTTTTTTGTGGTAAAGTACTTTTTTTGTGGCTATCTCTGTTATGGCTATGGAGCTATCATCACAGCTACTCTCAATGCTTAGTATCATAAAAATCTCCTAAAATAACTCTCTCTATAAATTCCCACTCCCCAAACCCACTATCGGCATTGAGATGTCCACCATTTTTTATGGTAGTTAGTTTTGCATTGTAAAATGAAGCCATCTCTTTAGCCTCTTTTAGCTCTACCCATGGATCATTGTCCGATACTATCATATGTACCTCTTTTGCGTATATGTTATTAGGTTGTGGGCATGGAAAAAAACTCTTAATGGTACTCTCTTTGGTTGTAAGACTTGGCATAGATATCATAAATAGTCTATCTACCTCAACCATATCATCTTCTTGAGATAACCATAGCCAAAGATTGTTAGCCAAAGAGTGACATACGACAGTGTTTGGTTTAAAATCATTTAGTATCTCTTTAACCTGTTTTACCCATCTGTTTTTACTTGGAAAGTGGCAGTTGTCTAGTAGAGGAAAAGAGACACTACCATAGTTTTTAGCTATTTTACAAGCTAGTTTGGCTTGCCAATGTGGATCATCTGAACCACCCCAGCCATGTAAAATAAGAGTTTTATCTTGTAAGGGCATAGGCTCTTACCTCTTTATCTATAAGCATAATATCATCAATATTTTTAGCTTTAACATTACTAAACTTATCGTAGGCATCTAAGATGATATCACTCATACCAAAAAAGCTACACTTTTCTTGTTTGAATTTCTCTATGGCTACTTCATTGGAGGCATTTACAACTACACCTAGATGAGAGTTGTTTAATATATGCTCTTTTATCTGCCAGATAGGATAACGAGTAGCCTCTATAGGTAAAAACTCTAAAGTTCCAATATCGAGTAGATTGGTAGGTTGTAGTACCTCTTTGGTTATCTCTCCCATTAACGCAAAAGCTATAGGAAGTTTCATATCTACCCCTGCAAAGTGAGCAGTGGTAGAGCCATCTTTAAACTCTGCTAGTGCGTGAATGATAGACTTTTTCTCTATAATAGCATCTATATTGGAAGTATCAAAGAGCCACTTTGCTTCAAGAAGTTCAAAGAGTTTATTGGTCATAGTGGCTGAATCTATAGTAATCTTATCTCCCATAGACCAGTTTGGATGTTTGAGTGCATCTGAGAATGTAGCATCTTTCATATTCTCTATATCCCAATCTCTAAATGCACCACCACTAGCAGTAATGTAGAGTTTAGATATGGGACGCTCATTGATGAGGTACCAAAGTCCAAAGTGTTCAGAGTCAATAACGCTTATGAGTGACATATCTATGAATGTACCAGCAACCACAAGTGACTCTTTGTTGGCAAGTGCAACACGTTTGCCTAAATTTGTTGCTTTTAGTGTAGGAGCTAAACCTATGTAGCCAACTAAAGCATTGACTACCATAGAGCTTTTAGACTCCTCTATAACTCTCAATATAGCTTCATCTCCACAGCGTACATCAGAGTGATTTACTTTATGTTTGTCTGCTTTATCTGCTATGACAACAACCTTAGGCTTATGTTGAGCTATTTGTCTGTTTAGTAACTCTATGTTTCTACCAGCTACCATAGCTTCTATCTCTATGTTGTAGCGTTTAGCTATGATTAGAGTATTGACCCCAATAGAACCTGTTGATCCTAAAAGTACTATAGATTTCATCTGTTATAAAAATGCACGTAAGGCTATGACCATCATAGGTGCAGCAAAAAGATAACCATCAGTTCTATCGAGTATGCCACCGTGTCCAGGGAGTATATCTCCAGAGTCTTTTACTCCTGCTTCACGCTTGAGATATGACTCAAATAGATCACCAAATACAGATGTAGCAGAGGTGAGTAGTGTAACGACAATAGCTATCCATAATGGTGCTATCTGTAAACCGATATAGCTACCAAAAATAGTAGCTATGATGATACCACCAAATAGACCCTCTAAAGTCTTATTTGGACTTGTGTCTGAAAATTTGGTTTTTCCTATAGCTTTACCTACAAAGTATGCACCTGTATCGGTAAGTGCTACTGTAACAAGAAGCCATAACATTGAGCGTACACCAAAATCTTCATAGAGTATCAGAAAAAAGAGTATGCCAGAGACTGGATATAAAAAAGGTAAGATAAGTCTTTTGTCAAAGTTGTGAAAATATGCTATAGAACCACCAAATATAATAGCTACAAGAAAGAAGAGATCATCAGGATTTGGATAGAAGTATGCAAATAGCCACAATAGTACAGCCCAAAAATAGGCAGAAGTTGACGATAATTTAAATAGTTTCATCGCTTCATAAAAAGCAAATATATAGATGACACCTAAAAATGCCCACATCACAAAAAAGTTGTCTATGTAACCTATGAAGGCTACAAGCAAGAGCAGAGCGATACCTGTAACTATGCGTTGTTGTAGAGAAGTTAAGTTTTTTAGCATTAAATTTCCTAATTTAAAATAGGGATTATTATATCATTACTTCTGTTATATTCTAATTTCTATACCCTCTTTGAGGATAGAAATGGTTTGGTATTTGTCATACTCCACATTTGAACCCTCCTGAATCTTTACAAATTTACGCTTGGTATAGTCAACTAGATAGTTTCCCGGCATATCTGTAGAGAAATCTACACAAAGTTTAGCAGCAGCATTTAGTACACTTTGTGGCAAATTTTGTTTATCCGTTCGTATAATAACATGAGAACCTGGTATATCTCTAGTATGCATCCATATATCGTTACTTTTTGCTATAGATAACAGCTTTTGATTCTCATTAGAGTTGCGTCCTACCATCACTTTGTAATCTTCTATCCAAAAGAGTTCACCCTCTCTTAACTTCTCTTTTTTGCGTAGTGATTTTGCACGTTTAGGGACAAGTAGTTCAAGTTCATAAGGAGTTGTTGCCTGTTCTAGGGCATAGTATATATTTTCATAAAAAGATTTTTTTGAACTTAGATTTTCTTGCTCTATATGGACATTTTTAGCTTTGGCTTTAGCTCTTTTTGAGAGGTTAAAATAGTAGTCAGATATACGATTGGTTTTTACACCTTTGGGTAGTGATATGGTTATCTCTTTACCATCAAAATCATAGCTCTTTAGCTTGGTATCGTAAGGTTTTATCTGATATAGGTTTGATAAGATTATATTGCCAATATTTTGAAACTCTTTTGCCTCTTTTTCAAGTTTTTCTCTATTGGGAAGTTTTGTTAGAAGTTGTGTAAATTTTTTAATTTTTTTAGCAACATTGGAACATTTTTGTCGTTTCATATCTTGAAGTTTTTTATCTTGAACTTCTCTAAATTTATCTTCTAAAAAGATATCAATATCACCAATATCTTTATCTTCTTGGTTCAATCTGTTGTATGATGATAGTGCCATAGCAGGTATCTTTAGCAACTCCATAGCAGGACGCACTACTCTAAAGGAGCTATGAGCGTCTATGTGTCTTAGTGCTTCAATGGTAACTTCATTGTCATCTATGAGTATGGCATTGGTATTTTTGCCTGTAAACTCAAGCTGAAGATAGATAGTCTTATCTTTATAACTACTTTTAGGAGCTATCTTTAAACGTAACATACGGTCACCATTTGGTACACTAACATTAATAAGTTTAGAGCCACTCAAAAGAGTATGAAGAAGTGTATCAAAAGGGGCATTATATCCTTGAAGTGGACGTTGGCTCAAAGCCTTGTATATAAAGCTGTGACCACGAGTCATATTGAAAAAATAACTTTGAGATTTGTCAAACATTATCTCTAATGTATTGTCCTCTATACGTCTTGCACGACTTATAAATGTAAAATCATTTAGACGCTTGGAAATAGCTTGTAGTTCGTAGAGTTTCATATGTTCTTGAGCCTTCTAGTTTATTTGTGAAATTTTAGCATAATTTTATTTTGCTATAATTTTTCGATAACCTAATTAGTTAATTTAGGAAAAAAAGGAATTTTATGTTTTCAATTTTTAATATAAGTATAAAAAATTTAATAGTATATTTACTATTTCTTACTACTATAGAGGCACATCAATATACTAATGCTTTAATAAATCAAGATTCTCCATACTTGCAACAACATGCACACAATCCTGTAAATTGGATGCCTTGGGGTAAAAAAGCTTTTAAAAAAGCAAAAAAAGAGGATAAATTTATATTTTTATCCATAGGCTATAGCACTTGTCATTGGTGTCATGTTATGGAAAAAGAGAGTTTTGAAAAAGTTAAATCTGCAAATATTTTAAATAAAAATTATGTAGCTATTAAAGTAGATAGAGAGGAGATGCCAAATATTGACAAATATTATCAAAATGTATATTCTCTTTTAAATTCAAGGTCAGGAGGGTGGCCTTTAACTATAATAATGACCCCAGATAAAAAGGTAATATTTGCAGGAACTTATATCCCTGCACACACTTTAGGGAATAGAAGAGATTTGAATGATTTACTTACTTTCATAGCTAAAGAGTATAAAATCAATAAAAATAAAATCAATCAAAGAGCAGATAGAATTACTTTAGCTATAAAACAATACAATAAACAAAATAATAAAAAATCAGATATAAGTTTAAAGATTATCGATAAATTTATAACTGAGGTACACCATAATTACGATGAAAAATATAAGGGATTAGGTAATGCACTAAAGTTTCCACAAGCAACAACATTTGATACTCTTTTAGATATATATCGCATAACTAAAAATAGATTAGCATTGAGAATGAGTCAGGAGACTTTAACTGCTATGGCTAATGGGGGAATATATGACCAAATAGAGGGTGGATTTTTTAGATATAGTACAGATAGGTATTGGATAATTCCACATTTTGAGAAGATGTTATATACTAATGCAGGGTTGATAGAGCTTTATGCAAAAATGTATAGTATTCAACCAAAAAAACTTTATAAAAGAGTTGTGGTACAAAGCATCAAAAATATGAACGATAGATTTTTATATGATGGTCTCTATAAAGGTGCTAGTGATGCCGATAGTGAGGGTAAAGAGGGAAAATACTTTCTACTCTCTTATGATAAGAGTAAAAAAGCGTTACAAGATAATGGGTTAAAAAATACAGCAGAGATTCTTAGATATTTTAATATCAGAAAAAAAGGTAATTTTAAAGAGAATATGACAAACCCTTTTGTAACTCAAAAGAAGATACCCCAAAATATAGAAAAAGCGAAAAAGATTCTTAAAAAAGTACGCAGTGAAGTAAGTTACCCTTTTATAGATTCAAAAATGCTTACCTCTTGGAATGCTCTTATGGCATCAGCACTCTTTGAAGCTAGAAGTGTAGATGAAAAGTATCCAAAAGAGGGTGTAATGGTTGTAGATAATATATTAAATAAATTAGAGAGAAATGGTATTTTATATCATGAATTACTTCCACATTCTACTCTTAAGGTAAAAGCTTATTTGGAGGATTACTCCTTTTTAATCTCAGCATTAATAAGTGCAAATCAATATACACAAAACAATAAATATCTTAAAAAAGCAGATAAACTGTTGTATATTGCATTAGATAAATTTTATAAAAATGGAACTTGGTATCTATCTGATGATAGTTTTAAATCAAAAGCAACATTAGAAGATGGAAGTTATAAAAGTGCTATGGCAACAATGATAGAGAATATATACATAATCTCTTTGCTTGAAGGAGATAGTAAATTATATAAGATAGGAGTAGAAAATCTACAAAATATTTCTCTACAACTGAAACAATACCCTAGTAGTTTTGCAGAGGCTATGAAAGTGGTTATGATGGATAAAAAAGCTCTTATTGTGATTAAAGGTTCAAAAAATAGGATAAAAGAACTTAAAAAGATTAAAAAAGATATAGAGTATCCATTTTTATATATTTTACAGAGGAATATAAATAGATTAGAAGCTTGTTCAGATAAAGAGTGTTTTAGTTATTCAAAAAATTATAAGACATTAGAAGATAATATTAGAAGATATATCAAATTTTAGCATAATTTTATTTTGCTATAATTCAAATAATATAATTTAAGGATAACCTTATGGGACAAACTATAACTGAAAAGATTTTCTCTGAACACGCAGGTAAAGATGTATTTGCAGGAGAGATTGTAAGAGTGCCTATCGATATGACAATAGGAAATGATATTACTACTCCAATATCTATTAGAGCGTTTGAAGAGAGTGGTGCTGAAAAGTTGGCAAATCCTGATGGCTTTGCTATAGTTATGGATCACTATATTCCAGCAAAAGATATAGCTTCAGCCAATCAGGCAAAGATTTCAAGAGATTTTGCATATAAACATAATCTAAAATACTTTTTTGATGAAAAAGATATGGGAATTGAACATGCCTTACTTCCAGAAAAAGGGCTTGTTATCCCAGGTGATGTTATAATTGGTGCAGATTCTCATACTTGTACACATGGTGCATTGGGTGCATTCTCTACAGGTATGGGTAGTACAGATATATCATTCTCTATCATTACAGGTGGAAACTGGTTTAAAGTTCCTGAGACTATAAAAGTAAACCTTGTTGGTAAAGCAGGAAAACATATCTATGGTAAAGATATTATCTTAGAGCTTATCCGTATATTGGGTGTTGATGGAGCTTTATATAAAGCCATAGAGTTTACAGGTGATGGAGTAGAGTACCTTGGTATGGCAGATAGATTCTCTATGTGTAATATGGCGATTGAAGCTGGAGCAAAAAATGGTATTTTTGCAGTTGATGAGGTTTCTAAGAGATATTTAGATGAGAGAGCCAAAGCAAATGATGGACTAAGAAGTGAACCAAAACTTCACTACTCAGATGAAGATGCTACATACTCTCAAGAGATTACGATAGATATGGCAAACTTATCACCAGTTATAGCATATCCATTCTTGCCAAGTAATGGTAAGTCTGTAGAACAAGCTGTAGAAGATGACTTAAAGATAGACCAAGTTATGATAGGAAGTTGTACCAATGGACGCATAGAAGATCTTAGAATTGCTGCTGAGATTATGAAGGGTAAACGTGTAGCAAAACATACCCGTATGATAGTAACTCCAGCAACTCAAAAGATATTTTTACAAGCTCAAGATGAGGGATTGATGAATATTCTTATAAATGCAGGTGCTGTTGTATCAAATCCAACTTGTGGTGCTTGTCTTGGTGGTTATATGGGAATACTTGGTGATGGTGAACGTTGTGTAGCAACAACTAACCGTAACTTCGTAGGACGTATGGGTGCTAGAACTTCTGAAATTTATTTGGCAAACTCAGCTGTAGCAGCAGCTTCAGCCATAGCAGGAAAGATAGTAGATCCTAGAGATATCTAATTATTCAAAAGTGAAAAAATAGACTCTACAAATCAACAACTTATATTTATAAAAATTAAAGATTTGTAAGTAGAAATTTTCACTTTGGATAAAGCTCTTATTTGACTTTTTATAACATACATTAAAAGTATATGTTATTGTTGGAATTTAAGAGTGTTTTGTATAAAATGTATAATGAATGAGTGGTTATACAAAAAAAGGGAATTAATGAAAGATATAACAACAAAATGGAGTGTTAATGAATCATTGTTACAATCATATAGGTCAATTTTTATTTCATCTCAATCTTTTTTAATTGCAGTTGGAGCTGTTTTTTTTGATAAATCGACATTATTATTATTTGTATTGGCAGTAATTAGTATATTAATGATTTGGTATATGTGGTTTCCTATTGTTGTGGTTAGACATAGGATTGCCGATTATTATAAGCATATTATAGATTTACCTGAACATAAAATAGTAGAACTTTGTACAGATAGTAGTTATGCAATAAATAAAATTGAAAGAGAAAAAGCAAACAAAATATTCAATCTTCAAAAAGGAGAATGGCGATTAACAAGAATAAAAATTGATTTGATACTTCCAATTTTATTTACAATTATTTGGGTATGTATAGTTGTTGTAGCTGTAGTCTAGAGATCAAATGAAATTTGTAAAAGAGATTGATTTAGACCTTTTAAAAGAAAAAACACCTGATGAATACAAAGCATTTCTAAAAGTAAAATAAGAGATTTTAGTTTTGCAAGAAGTCTATTTGAATCCAAAAGCGAAAGAGAGAGTTGGTTATCCGACACAAAAACCATTGTTATTATTAGAAAGAATTATAGAACTTACAACAGATGAAAAGGATACTGTTTTAGACCCATTTTGTGGTAGTGGCACAACATGTGTAGCTGCTAAACTATTAAACAGAAACTATATTGGAATAGATAAATCTATTGAAGCTATTGAATTGTCAAAAAGTAGAATAGAAAATCCTATAAAAACTGAATCAAATTTATTAAAAAAAGGTAGAGCCTCCTATTTAAGTGCTGATAAGAAAGCATTAGAATTACTTGATGGCTTAAAATTTAATGCAGTGCAAAGAAATAGAGGTATTGATGCAATACTTATGGAACTATATGAAGGTACTCCTGTTCTAGTTAGAGTGCAAAAAGAAAAAGAAACTTTAACTGAATCTGCTTCTCTTTTAGCTAAAGCAATGAAAATCAAAAAATCAAAAAAATCTATTCTGATACAAACAAATCACAGTGGGTTATTTGAAACAGATATTAATTATGTAGGCATGAATATCTTAAAAACACCATCCGTAGAAATATTTAACATATTGAAAGGATAACAAGTACGAGGAGACCAATAATTTACCCTAGTGGGAAAATTATTGCTCACGACAAGCGTTAGTATTACAGTATTACTAAAATATTACTTTAAGATAATCTGTTCTATAATAAAGAAAAAAGGATAAATGATGCACACAATTACTTTAAAATCTGATGATACTTTTTATAATACATTAGAAGATATGGTTAAAATCTTGCAAACAACTAAAAGTGATTTAATAAGAAAAGCAGTTATTTACTATAAAAATGCCTTAGAGAAAGAAAAACTGAAAGAGCAGATAAAAAATGCTTCTTTCAAAGTGAGAGAAGAGAGTTTAAAAATCTCTCAAGAGTTTGAACACACTCTAAATGATGGGCTATAATGTTCCAAAAAGGTGAAATATATTTAGCCAAACTTAACCCTAAAAAAGGGAATGAAGTTGGTAAAATAAGACCTGTCCTGATTTATCAAACAAATATTTTAAATGATTGTGAACACCCTACAACTATTATTTTACCAATTTCAACTGTTTTAATAGATAATACTTATCCTCTAAGATACAGAATCACAAAAAGAGATAAGCTAGAAAAAACAAGTGATGTACTATGTGACCAAATAAGAGCTTTAGATAATCAAAGAATTTTAGAAGGTTTACTCACTAAGCTTACTGATAAAGAGATACTAGAGATAGATAAACAAGTAAAAATTATACTAGATATTGAAGTTTAAAATGCTAACAAAACAGAGACTGTGAACTTAGTTCAATTAATCCCTAATTTAGCCTAAATTAAGTCTAAACACCAAGATATAAGTTGCTATTTCTTCTCTTATTTGTATTAAATCATTCTCTCCGAGAACTTTCTTTTTTGTTCTTACAAGAAAGTGATCCCAGCCTAATGTTCTTTTTATAGTTCCAAATGGATGTTCTATAATTGAACCTCTTTTTTTCACTATTGCTTTAGTTTCTGCTGTAGCCATTTTTGTTGAGTATTCATCTATGAGGCTTTAAAGCATAGTGGTCAGCTGATAATGATAATACAACCAAAGAGATTGTATTCTGGCATGTTGGATTGTAAATAATACCTTAAAGTATAATCATACTAGCAAGTAATAATGCTCCGATAATCGCAACAAAAACTGTAAGTGCTAGATAGATGCTTTTGTCTGTATCTATGATTCCCTCTTCTAAGTGTCTAACCCACCGAGTATAATAGCGATAGGTATAAAGAGCAAGAATAATACCTGCTCCGACAATAAACATCCCAAGATAATTATAATACCCAACATGGACAAGCTGTGGTAAAGAGGAAGTGTCTTTGCCTTTAAGTTCAACGCTGATGAGATGAAGAAAAAGCTCAAACTTTTCTACAACAAATCCCAAAACAATTATAGAGATCGCTGTACCTATGAGTGCCGTTGTTGCACGTTCTACTGCCATTAAATCTTTTGGATCTATTGATGATTTTAACTCTTTTTTCATAAGCTTATACTCTTTTTTTGCTATTATATAGTTTAATACTTACAAAGAGTATAAAAACAAAATTGTTAAGTTTTATTATTGATTACCTAATTAAAAGAGGCAATGCGAAGCCTAAAAAGGTAGAAATACTATCTAATACTATAAATTCGATATGTGCAAGAACTTTAAATAATACTCAACTTGATATGATAATTAATACTATGGCTAAAGAAAAAATTATTATTATTGATGGTAACAAAATAACATATACACTAAAAAGATAATAAATCAGAGTAGATTGTGAAGTTAGTCCAAAAATCTCCTCATTGAGGCTAATATCCTTTTTACAATTCAATTGTAGTCATCTTAACTCTTCACAAGAACTTTTTACCTTTGACAAATAAAATATAATCAAAGTATGGTTTACAACTACTAAGTTTAAAATCCTGCATTTGGGTCGAACCCGAATCCTCCACTTCCAAAATCTGGTGTACCAAAGCTTTGTGTGGTAAAGCTTGGGTCACTGTAGCCATATTTTACAGATTCGCCTCTTAGCATGGTTATGTCCATCTTTGGATCTATGCCTTTAGGACATACTGCTGTACACTCTCCACATAGAGTACAGTCCCACACTCCATTTTGCTGAATGTTATCTATGATCTCTTTAGGCATATCTTCTCTTTTATCCAGAGTATAACGGTAGGCACGTGCAAGAGCAAATGGTCCTAAAAAGTCAGGATTTACTGCATATACAGGACAAGCAGAGTAGCAAGAGTCACATAGTATGCA
>JALUBF010000002.1 GCA_027045015.1 Sulfurovum sp. | reverse complement strand
GTATAAAACGATGTTTTAAGTTGTTATCTACAACAATAATAAGCTCCAAATCGCTTAAAATATCTGATATTGGTAATATAGTTAATTCAAAATTCATATCTATTCCTAATATTAAAAATTATAAGTTATAGTATAACAAATTTAGTGTGTTATATAGATTTAAATATAGTTTTAGTTATACTATACAAAAGATACTTAGGATAGTTATGACAGCTTTTGAAAAACTTTCATCTACACTATCACTATATAAAAATAGTTGGATAAATAATGAAACAAGCTACAGCACTAAATATACTAAAATCAGGTAAAAATGTATTTATTACAGGATCAGCAGGAACAGGTAAAACATATCTTCTTAATCAATACAAGAAGTATTTAAGAGAACGTAGGGTCAATCCAACTATAGTAGCACCTACAGGTATCGCTGCTTCGCATTTAGGAGGTCATACTATCCACTCATTTTTTGGATTGGGTCTTCGTGATAATATAGATGAGAGGTATGTAGATTTTTTATTGGAAAAGAAATATTTACGGATTCGTTTTGATAAACTTAAACTTCTTATCATTGATGAGGTTTCTATGGTTTCTCCTGAATTATTTAGTTCTATGGATTTAGTATTGCGTAGCTTTAAAGGAGTCGATACTCCTTTTGGTGGTATACAAGTTGTCATTTCTGGTGATTTTTTTCAGTTGCCACCAATTAGTAAAGAACCAAAAGAGAAACGTTTTGCATGGCAGTCTAGTTCATGGAAAGAACTCAAATTAGAGACTTGTTATCTTCAGGAGAAGTTTAGACAAGATGATAGTAGGCTTATAGACATATTAGATGATATACGTTCAGGTAATATTTCTGAAAAGACAAATGTAGAACTAGACGCACGAATTAATATAAGTTTATCGGAGAGTTTTAAAATAACTCAGTTATATACACATAATACTGATGTAGATCGTATAAATATAGCAAAGTTAAATAATTTAGAGGGGAGAGAGAAACTTTTTATATATGAATCTAAAGGCTCTGCTAAAAATATAGATAAAATTTTTAAATCTTCACTAGTTTTAGAGGAGTTACGACTTAAAAAAGGTGCATTAGTTATTTTTATAAAAAACTCTTCTGATGGAGAGTATCTCAATGGAACTACTGGAGTAGTAGAGAGTTTTAGTCCTATAGATAATATGCCAATAGTCATAACAACACAAGGTAGAAAAATAAAACTTGAGTTAGAAGAGTGGTCACTTGAAAATGATCATGGTAAGGTAATTGCAACAATTTCTCAAGTACCACTACGTCTAGCATGGGCTATAACTATACATAAATCACAAGGTATGACACTTGATGGAGCATTTATAGATTTGAGTAAGACTTTTGAAGTGGGACAAGGGTATGTGGCTTTATCTAGGATAAAAAATATAGATGGTCTTAGTCTACTTGGTTTAAATCCAATGGCACTACGTGTTGATCCTGTTATTTTATATATAGATGAACGCATAAAACAAGCTTCTGTGAAAGCGAATGATAAGATAAACTCTTTAAGTAAGAATGATTTTGAGCTATTATGTAAAAATCACATAATTAGTATGGATGGTCTAGTAGATAAACAAAAAATAGAAGAGGAAATAGATAGTATTAAATTAGATAAATATTCTTCTTATGTTACTCCTACACATATAAAAACTAAAAATCTTATAGAAAAATCTGATACATTAATACAATTAGCTATCAATAGAAAATTGGCTAAAAGTACTATCATTAAACATTTATTTTTGATTAAAGAAGAAGACCCAAATATAGATTTGAATAAATTTAAACCTAAAAGTGAATTTCTTAATCTAGTAGAAAATGCTGTATTGAAACTTATGGCAAAAAAGAGAGCCAATGATTTTACAGATAATGGTAACTTGCGTCTAAATAGTATATTTACGTTTCTAAATGGTGAAGTCGGATATGATGATATACGACTTTGTATGCTATTTCTTTGATTATTTATATTGTTTTTCTAACTCTTTTGTATAATAAACTAAGTATTTAAAATATGTTTTTACTATATCTATATCTTTCCCTGTTTTTAGATATGTATTGCATTCAACAAGTAGGTCAGATACTCCACCTTTACCAAGGTTAGTTGCTGATCCTTTTATACTATGTGTAAGACGCTCCATTTGATGAAAATCTTGTTTTATGAATGCTTCTTTTATTTGTACTATTTGTTTCTTTATTTGGGGGATTAGTTCTAAAACAAACTCTTTTGCCTCTTCATCAGAAAGTCCCATTTCTAAAAGACGACTATGTGTAAAGTTCGGATAGTTACATTTAGGAAGTTCTTTTACTATAGGCTTTGGAGTAGGCTTTGGAGTAGGTTTTTCAGATTTTAAAGGAGTATGGGTAGTTTCTTTTATACTCTTTTGCTCTTTTACTATAGGCTTTTCATCTTTTAGATTAGTAGGTTTGCTCTCTTCTTTGGTAGCTATTATTTCTGATGTTTCTGAACTCTTTTTAGAAAGTATTTTTTTTACAATAAAAAATACTATTACTAATATAAGTATAGAAATTAAAATAATTTGTAACATGATTAAATCCTTAAATAAATAATAATGTTAAACTATAACTTAATTTTGCATAATATAAAGATGAATAGAATCTATTTTGATATAATTATATTAAAAATGAGTAAAAAATGATTATAGATACACATTGTCACTTAGATGATATAGGATATATAGATGATATAGATAATGTACTTTTAAATGCTAAAAATAGTCAAGTTGAGAAATTTATAATCCCTGGTGCAGATCCTAAAACACTACAACGTGCAGTTGAACTTTCTGAAAAATATGAAGATATATATTTTGCAGTAGGAGTTCACCCTTATGATGCAAAGAGTTATGATAGAAGTTATCTTGAGAAGTATATTAACCATTCAAAATGTGTAGCTGTAGGGGAGTGTGGGCTTGACTATTTTAGATTGCCAGAAGATGATGAAGAGGTAAAAAAGGAGAAGACGCTACAAAAAGAGGTATTTGTTGACCAGATACTCTTGGCAAAAGAGTTTAAAAAACCTCTTATAGTTCATATCCGTGAAGCAAGTGCTGATTCTTTAGATATTTTACAAGAGTATGTAGGAGATGAGGGTGGTGTATTGCACTGCTATAATGCTGATGAGTCACTACTTAAACTAATAGATAAAAACTTCTATTATGGTATAGGAGGGGTGATAACATTTAAAAATGCACGAAAACTTGTAAATGTATATCCTAAGATACCAAAAGATAGAGTTCTTATTGAGACAGATTCTCCATACCTAACACCACACCCTCATAGAGGAGAGAGAAATGAACCAGCATATACAAAATTGGTTGCTAACAAGATGAGTGAGTTATCGGATATATCTGTAGAAGAGATAGAGAATATAAGTACTCAAAATGCTTTAAGGTTATTTAATTTTTAATGCGTTTTTTACTATCTTTAGTGCTTTTTATAAACTTTATCTATGCTACATCATTGCAGAGTAAATACCCTAGCTATAGCTATGTATTTAACGAATTTGATATAGATAAATCATACATCAATGAAGAACCATTTTTGAAATTTGTAAATTCTCATGAGAGGAGTTTAAAGAGATTTTATAAAGCTTCACTAAAAAGAGGTAAAGATATATTACCTACAATGCAGGGATTACTTCTAAAAGATGATATTAGTGATCTATTTGTTTATATATCAATAGTAGAGTCTGGATTAAAGAGTAATGCTATATCATCTAAAAAAGCAGTAGGATTATGGCAGTTTATGCCAAAGAGTGCAAAATATTATAATCTTGATATATCAAAAGGGTATGATGAACGTTGTGATACTTTATGTTCAACGTCAGCTGCTATACGATATTTAAGAAAACTTCATAAAAAGTTCAAAAAATGGTACTTAGCCATAATGGCATATAATTGTGGAGAGGGGCGACTTCAAAAAGCTATCAATAAGGCAGGAAGTGATGATTTGACTATATTGACAAATAGTAGATCCAAATATCTGCCAAAAGAGACTAGAGAATATATTAATAAAATTATACTAATGGCAATGATAGGAGAGAGTAGTCATATAGACTTTGGTTCGATAAATTACGATAGAGAAGTTATAAAGGTTGAGGTACCAAGTGGTGTATCTTTAAAGAAATTAGCAAAAGAGTTAAAAATGGATACTCAGATACTGCTATCTTTAAATAAAAGTTTCAAGAATGGAATTGTACCTAAAAAGAAAAAGATATATAAGATTGTAATCCCCTTAGATAAAGTTTATGAGTTCTATTTCTTAGATAACTTTAATAAAATAGAGTTAAAAAAGAAAAAATTATATATGATTTCTCATATTGTTAAACTTGGTGATACATTAAGTAGTATTGCAAAATCATACTCTACTACTATAAGTGAGATTAAAGATGCAAATTATTTAAGTGATGATTATCTGGTTGTAGGCAGTATTTTGATAGTACCTGTTGTAAAAAGTATTTTTGATAAAGTATCAAAATAATTTTAGGAGAGTGTTGATTATGAAGGATAATAAATTATCTATATTTTATATAAAAATTATACCACTTATAATGTTAATTAGTTTGAGTAGTTATTGGGGATATACATCATGGGAAAATTATAATAAAGATATAAAAGTTGAATATTTAAATAATAGTAGTATTTCATTACAAAAATTAGAGATATCTTCTCTTAATGAATTACTGTGTAATAGTGGTATAAAAGATAAAGAATGTAATAAAATAAAAGTAACAACAGATAAACTGATAAAACAAGCAAAAATGTTAAAAATAGATATTTATAGATTAATAAATAAAAGTATATATCTTAAAAATATATTTATACAAAATAATATTAGTGATTTTATAAAAATAATAGATAAAAAAAAATATCAAAAAATAACATCTAATTTATCTAAATATATTTCAGAAATAAACTCTATGAACAATAATTATAGTGAGCATCAAATGATTACTTTATATAGTGAGCTTATACAAATAATATATGCTACGGAATTGGATAAAATTTTTACAAAAATATACATATCTGAAGAAAAGCCTATATCTTCTAAAATTTCTATTTTTTGGAATAGAGTTATAAGAGAATCAACTTTAGATAAAATAGAATTAAATAAATATAACTCATATGGTGAAAAGTTACTTCATAGATTATTGTTAAATAAAGATTTTCAAAAAAAATTAAATAAGATTGGTAAGATACATAGAGAAATATTTCTTCCCAAAAATAGTAAAAAATATACTAAAAATGCTTCTAAATTAATAAAACTTTTAGATTCTAAAGAAGATTTTTTATATAAAATAGAGATTTTTTTAACTAAAAAAATAGATGCATTATATAGTAAAAGAAATTATATATATTTGATGGAGATGCTTATATCATTATTTACAATAGTAATCACCTTTCTTTCATTACTATATATAATTAGAGATGAGAAAACAGTTAAAGATAATAAACGAAAGCTTCATTATATTGCAGATTATATATCTAACTTTTCAATGTATTCAGATGATGATGATTTATATTTAAAGAAAATATATGATGATATAAAAGATGATAGTGATTTATTTTTTTATATAAAAGAAGGATTTGATATCTTAGATAAAAAAAGTAAAGGATATGCTGAAGAATCTAAATCAAAATCAGAATTTTTATCTATATTATCAAATGAGATAAGTACGCCTATTCATACACTTATAGAATTTACTCAATTATTAAGAGATATGGGTGTAACATTAGAACAAGAGGAGTTTTTAAGTGTAATAGAGAAATCTTCATATCATTTGATTAGTATATTAAATGATATTTTAGATTTATCAGATATTCATATAGTTAAAACAAATTCTATAGAAAAAGATGAATTTCCTTCATTAGATATATTGGTAGCCGATGACAATAGTAGAAATAGAGAATTAATGAAGTCTATTTTTGAGAAGTTTAATTTTAATATTACATTTGCAAAAGATGGTAAAGAGGCTGTAAAAGTATATAAAAAAAGTAAGTTTGATATGGTATTTATGGATATCCAAATGCCAATTATGAATGGTATAGATGCTACTAAAACTATTTTAAAATATGAAAAAGATAATAATTTAGAACATACACCTATTGTAGCATTAAGTGTAAACAATACAATAACAAACAAAGAAGAGTATATATCTGAAGGTTTAGATGACTCCATATCTAAACCTCTCAAGATAGATGAGATAAAAGATGTTCTTAAAAAGTTTACTACGATTTAAGTGAAAACTTTCCAATCTCTTCTAAAAATGTAGTAGCATATGAACCTTTAGGTAGGTAAAACTCAACTGTAAGTTTTTTACTATCTGGGTTATAGTTTGTCTCTACACTATCTGGCCATATCCAAGCAAAACGTCTATCTCCCCTTAGTGTTGTAAGCTCTCTATCGTCATAAGGCTCTTCAAGATGGTAAGCATCTGATTTTGAGCGTTCTACTCTCTCTCCACATAAAAGTCCTGTAGGACTTAACTTTTTTTGTGAAAACAATATAGATGATTGGTACATATCTTTAACATACTTTGCTTTACCATAAGGGTAGGGCATAGTAATATCACCTAAAAATAGTTTAAATATATGTGGTTGTTTCGCCAATACTTTTACAAGTTCTAGGGGATAGTTTAATTTTTTGGTAGCTACTTCTATATTGTTAGAAGCTATGATGGTAGATAGTTTTACTCTTTGTTGTAGCCATTTGTTAAATAGATAGCTCTGATATGCCGATACTAAAAGTTTCTCTCTACTACCTTTAAGTTTTTTACCTGAATGGGCTATCTCTTTCCCTTGTAGGTATGAACGACTATCTTCTCCAAATCGTTGGTAGCCATAGTAGTTTGGTATGCCATCTTTTTGCATTTTTTTAGCAATAGTATTGAAAAATTTTGCATCACTTGAATTTATATTGTGTAAGCATATAGAGAAGTTATTTCCCTTTAAATGACCTATCTTTATAGGGGCTTTATTGTAAGTACGTTCTAGTATCTCTATCTTTTGGGTGGTAAGATTTTTATTTAACTCTTTTTCTACATTTTTAGGGATAGATATATACTGAATAGTCGTAGCACTCTTATCTTTAAGTCCAGCATAGCCTATGTCTCGTTCTTGTAAACCTGTAGCTTTTGCAAGAACAGTTATGAGCTTTAGTGTACTCATATCAGTTTTTTTTATCTTTAGTATGAGGTAGCTACCTGTACCTGTAAAGTTATAAAGAGGTATCTCCTCTACAAAAAATCGTTCTGTTGTCTGCTCAAAATTAAATGAGAGGGGTTTATGGTTGTATGCGTAAGTTTTAATATAATTCATAATGAAATTATAGCGTATTTACCCACATTTACCTGGAGCACATTTCATTCCACCACATTTGCCCTCTAATTTACTCTTAATACTACCCGTTCTCATACTATCCATCATCTTTTGTGTATCTTGTGGGTGTACTACAAAATTGTAACCTTTATATAGTGTCATAATCCCATAAACTATCACGAGCATTGAGGCTAATTTCATCATAGTTCCTCGTAGATTACCTTTTTGTAAAAATTTTGTTACAAAACCTAAAAAGAATAGAGCAGGGATAGTTGCCAAACCAAATAGAGCCATGACTATAGCTCCATAAAGAGGACTAGCCGTACTTGCTGCAAAGATAGCAAATGAGTAAACAAGACCACAAGGTATAATACCATTTAACATTCCTAGTAGATAAAAACTCCCATAGGTATCTGAAGCCATAAGTCTTCTAAAGCTATTTTGAAACCAAGCATATTTAGATACAGACCACTCTGCTGAGTTTAAAAATTTGAGATTTCCTATAAGAGATAGCCCAGCTAGTACCATAAGTAATCCAGTTAAAAGGAACAATACCCCTTTAGTAGTTGGAGTAAAAGCAGCAACTTTACCAAGATAGCCAAACATTCCACCAAGAACAGTATATGTCGTAACTCGTCCAAAGTTGTATGCAAGATGAGAGAGAGTCTGTTTAAGGTAAGATGACTTATGGTCTATTTTAGATGAGCTATAAGCTACTACTATCCCCCCACACATACCGATGCAGTGTCCTACAGATCCTAAAAAAGCAGTAGATAGAATGATAAGTAAATCTATATTTTCCATATTGTATTATCCATTTTTGTAAAACTATAGTATACTTTTGTTAAAAGAGTGTTAAGGATATGGATTGTTTAACAAATTAAAACGACTTATACTTAAAATGTTTAGAGAATTTTTAGTTTATCATCATAGTTCTTTAGAGTATAGAGCAAAACTTTTAACTTTAATGATTACTTCTAATGGTGAGATAAATGAGTGTGAAGAAGAGAAACTCAAAGAGATTGCACATATTATATATAGAAATGATACCGATCGTGCAGATGTATTGGTAGATACTGTCAATGAGTATCATAATAAGATAATTACAAATAATGGATTGAATTTTGAAGATCTTGTTAAGATTATAGAGAGAGATACAAAAAAAATACCACGTTTTGTTAAAAAAATAGATATTGATTTATTGAAAAAACTAAATGAATGTATAGATGATGATGAAGATAGACTTTTTCAAGAGCATATATTAGAGTTTTTAGAGACACTTATAGAAGATAACAGTAAAAAAATAAAATCTTAGCAACTCATTAACAAACATTGGCTAAAATCGCTTTTATTAATATTGAAAAGGTTTAAAAGATGTTAAAACGACTACTATCTATGCAGATGGCTGTACTAGTTATGTTTATTTTTGGTGTAGCTATAGGAACGGCAACATTTATTGAAAATGACTATGGTACTCAGACAGCTAGGGCATTAATATATAAAGCACAATGGTTTGAATTTTTCTTAGCATATTTTATAATGATATTGACTTATCAGATATTAAAATATAAATCATATAAAACAAAATTTCCTGTATTTTTGTTTCATTTCTCATTTATTATCATTGCATTTGGAGCATTGATTACCCGTTATGTTGGATATGAAGGTATTATGCATATTCGTGAGGGTCAATCTACAAATATGATGGTTTCAGATGTAAAGACTTTACAATTTTCAGCCATAACAAAAGATGCTAATGCTTCTTTTGAAAAACCTCTTTATTTTTCTACTATGACATCAAATAGTCTCAATAAAGAGTTAAAAGTAGGAGATAAAAAAGTAGAAGTTTCACTTTTAAAATATATGCCTACAGTTCATCAAGAGATAGCTTTTGACGAACATGGTAAAACACTACTTGAGTTAAAAGTATCAGCTGGTGGACGAGGTAGAATTTACTTTTTTAAATCAGGAGATATAAAAGATTTTGGTAGTTTTTATATAGCTTATAATGTAAAACATATACCTTCTGATAAACCTACATTTGAAATGTCAGGTAAACCTAATGCATTAAAAGTTAATTTTCCTTATGTCTTAAAAACACTTAAAATGGATACTAGAAAAAGTTCAGAACTTCCAGTAGGTAAAAATGAATTAAGCAGAAGAACACTATATCGTTTTGGTGCTAATGCTATAGTTCTTAAGGCTATTCATGAAAAAGCTGTTCTTAAAAATGTATCTCATGACCTTAAAACAAAAGCTGGAGAGCCTGAATATATTAAACTCAAGGTAAAAGTAGGAGATAAGAGTAAAGTAGTTATATGCGAACCGATAAAAGGTAAAGTTGGTAAACTTAAAAGATTTACACTAAATGGTGTAGATATTGCTATTCGTATTGGTGCTAAGATAATCTCTTTACCATTTAGTATAAAACTTAAAAAGTTTGAATTAGAGCGTTATCCTGGTTCTATGACACCAGCTTCTTATGCTAGTGAAGTAGTACTTATAGATAAAGAACAAAATATAACTATGCCGTATAGGATTTATATGAACCATATATTAGATCACAGAAACTATAGAATTTTCCAATCATCATATGACCCTGATGAGAGAGGTACAATACTATCTGTAAATCATGACCCAGGGACACTTCCAACATATTTAGGCTACCTACTACTTGCCATAGGTATGTTATGGAGTCTATTTATACCAACAGGTAGATTTCAAAAACTTTTAAAAGGGGCTAGAAAACTACAAAATGCTACTATAGCGACTATGGCTTTTGTGCTTCTTGCATTTATGCCTCAGCATATAGATGCATCTTCAATGGAAGTAAATGCTACAACACTTAAACAAATGAAAGCTTATTCTCTTGAGCATTGTCGTAAGTTTGGTATGCTTGCTTTACAAGACAATAGAGGGCGTATGAAGCCTATGGATACTGAGGCTCATGATGTTATTTCTAAGATAACAGGTAAAATAAATCCTTTTGGGTTAGAGCCTACACAGATATATTTAGGAATGATACTTCAGCCTAATTTATATCAAAATATTCCTATGATTAAAATAGGACATAAAAAAATAGCTTTAGAGCTTGGACTACCTAAAGATACAAAATATGCAAAATTTTCTGACTTTTTTGATAAAAAAGATGATAGTTATAAGCTATATAATCAGATAACTAAATCAAGTAGAAAAAAACCACTTGAAAAATCACAATATGATAAAGAGCTTATAAAAATAGATGAGCGTGTGAATGTTGCATATATGGTATATCAAGGTACACTTATGCGTATCTATCCTAAACCAAATGACCCTAACAATAAATGGTTCTCTCCTATAGAAGCATTAAAAAAATTCTCTCCAAAATATGCGAAAGATGTAAAGATGAGTATCTCAGCATATTTTCTTATGGTAGAAGAGGGTGTTAGAACTGGTAAATGGAATTATGCAGATAGAGCTTTAATGGGTATAGAAAAATTCCAACAGAAGTATGGTTCAAAAGTTATGCCAAGTAAAAGACATATAAAGATGGAAATATGGTATAACAAATTAGGACTATTTTCTAAACTATTTCCTCTTTATCTAAGCATAGGAATAGTATTGCTTATCTTTGCATTTATAAATGTAATGAAACCAACATTCTCTATGAAATGGGTTATGCGTATTGCGTGGAGTCTTCTTCTATTTGGTTTCATATTGCATATTATTGGTATGGGTATTCGTTGGTATATAGCAGGACATGCTCCATGGTCAAATGCATATGAATCCATAGTATTTATAGCAGCAACTACTGTATTTGCAGGTATTATTTTAGCTAGACGCTCTCCATTTGCATTGGCAGGTACAGCACTTTTAGCAGGATTTACAATGCTTGTAGCTCATTTAAGTTTTATAAATCCAGTTATTACCAATCTTGTACCAGTACTTAAATCATATTGGCTTATGATACATGTAGCAACTATTATATCTGGTGATGGTTTCTTGGGATTGGGTTCTATCTTGTCACTTCTTGTTCTTATACTCTACATACTTAGAGGTAAATCGGGACATAAAAATATAGACCGTTCTATAAAAGAGCTAACCAATCTTTCTGAAATGGGGCTTATTATAGGACTTATGCTTATGACAATTGGTAACTTTCTTGGTGGTGTATGGGCAAATGAGTCTTGGGGACGCTACTGGGGTTGGGATAGTAAAGAGACTTGGGCAGCAGTAACTATACTTATATATGCAACAGTACTTCATTTACGTTTTATACCATCATTAAGGTCTAATTTTATCTATAATGTTTCAGCAACTTGGGTATATTCAGTAGTACTTATGACATATTTTGGAGTAAATTATTATCTCTCTGGACTTCACTCTTATGCAGCAGGTGACCCAGTACCTATCCCTGTATGGATATACTATGCAGTAGCAGGGGTATTTACACTTACCTTACTTGCTTTTAGAAATAGGAAATTGAAATAAATTAGGATATAAAATGGCACAACAATATAGAGTAGATAAGCGTACAAAACTTCTTCCATATCTTTTTGAGATATTAGATGAATGGGCTAAGAAGAAGGTAAAGCAGAGACTTCAAAGTGGTGCTATTTTTGTAAATGGTTTAGCTCAAACAAAGTACGATTTTATTGTATGCGAAAATGATGTCATATCTATTGGTATGACTCAACGTACAGGGTATCATACAAATAAAGAGCCTAAAAAGTTAGAGATTATATATAATAATAATGGATTAATAGCTATAAATAAACCAGCAGGATTGTTATCTGTAGGGACAAATAAAGATAATAAAAATCATGCTTTAGCTTTACTTCGTTCTCAACTATCACGATCTAAAGAGTCTATAAAACTTTGGCCTGTACATAGACTAGATCGAGATACCTCAGGCATCTTGCTTTTTGCAACATCAAAAGAGTTAAGAGAGTTAGTTATGAAAGAGTGGGCAAGAACAGAAAAAACTTATCTTGCTGTAGTGGAGGGTACTCCTAAAAAAGAGTCAGATACCATAACTCAACCACTTAGATTAGATGAGAAAGAGTATCGTATGCATGTTGGTAAACATAAAGATGCAAAATCTGCTATAACAAAGTACAATCTACTAAAATCTTCAAATAATCGATCTTTACTAGAAGTAAATATAGAAACAGGAAGACAACATCAGATACGGGCTCATCTATCTTGGATAGGTAATGCTATAGTAGGAGATGAACGTTATGGTAAAAAAGGTGGTCGTATGGGATTACATTCAAGAAGTTTAAAGTTTAATCACCCAATAACTAAAAAAGATGTATCTATAGAGGTAGATGCCCCTAGTGATTTTTATGGATTGTTAGATTAAATATCTTAGGTATAGTTAGGAGAATATATTGATGTTATGAATATAAAACATTTTTAAAAGGGAGGAAGAATAAAAATTGTTTCTATACCTAAGATATAGAGGAAGTATATCTAAACAAGATAAAAATACTCTTAATTAGATATAGAAACAATAGAACTTCTATTGAGGTATGATTTTTCTAAATTTTATACCATTTATACTTACACTTGCCATAAGTCCTTTTGTATTGAATATAAATGCAACTATAGGTTTTTCATAACTTATACTTGTAATATCTTTTGATGCACCCCAATGAGAGATAGTTATAGTACCATCTACTCCTGCTTCCCAACCATCACTATTGATGAAATTATTTAAAGACTCTTCTGTTATAAATGCTATAACCATACTACTTTGTTGAGCCCCTGCTTGAAATCCAACAGATGCAGAAGCTATGCTATAATACTGTTTTGTTTCACCTTCTATGCGTAAAGCACCTTCACCATATCCAGCACCAAAAACAAATCCACCTTTTAAAATAGATGGAAATACTAAATAACCTTTTACGTCTGATAAAAACTTATCAGCTCCAGGAACGTCTCTTTTAAATTTATCTATACTCATATTTACAGCATTATCTAGTTTTTCAGCAGGGCTAATAGCTAATGCTTGTTGACTCAATAAAAGTGATATAAAAAATATAAATATTATTGAAGTTAGTTTATTGTGTTTCATACGAAATCCTTTAATGTTAATTGTTAAAATTATAGCGATAAATAATGAAATAATTGTGTATAATCATTTTTTAATATTATATTAGTTAACTTTTTTTAAAAAGTAACTCTTTTTTTCTAACGATGTTCGCACCAAGTTTAGATAATTTACCCTCTAAGTCATCATATCCACGGTCTAAGTGGTAGATGCGTCTTACTTTCGTTGTACCTTCAGCTACAAGTGCTGCTAAAACTAATGCAGATGATGCTCTAAGATCAGTTGCCATAACATCTGCACCATATAGTTTATCTACACCTTTAATGGCAGCAGTACTACCTTTAAGCCATATATCTGCACCAAGACGGTTAAGTTCACTTACATGCATAAAACGATTTTCAAAAAGACGCTCTTCTATAAGGCTTTCTCCCTCTGCCATAACAGCTACTGCCATAAATTGTGCTTGCATATCTGTAGGAAATCCAGGATATTCAGTAGTTATAAGGTTTACAGGTTTTATATTCTTAGTAGGGTATATAGTTATACTATTATCTTTAATATCAAAATTACAACCCATAGATTCAAGTTTATCTATAGATGACCTAATGTGTTGGTAGTTTACTTTTTCTAAAGTGATAGATGAATTGGTAATCGCTCCAGCACAAAGATATGTTCCTGCTTCTATACGATCAGGTATAATCTCAACAGGTTTAAACTCAAGAGGTTTCCCACAAGTTCCTTCAATAATAAGTTCATTTGTGCCAATTCCCTCTATCTTAACTCCTGCAGATGCTATCATTTCGCAAAGTTGAACTATCTCTGGCTCTTTTGCTGCATTTAGTATGGTTGTTGTTCCATGTGCAAGTGCTGCTGCCATAATAATATTTTCTGTACCACCCACTGTTATCTTATCGAAGATAATTTTCGCACCTTTTAATCCATCTTTGGCTTCAGCTTTGACATATCCACCTTTTATCTCTATGTTTGCACCCATAGCTTCTAGTGCTTTAAGATGTAAATCAATAGGTCGTTGTCCAATAGCACAACCACCTGGAAGACTAACTTCACACTCTCCAAAACGTGTAAGAAGAGGTCCAAGCACCAATATAGATGCTCTCATTTGAGATACTATCTCATAGACAGCTTTTGTAGATATAATAGTATTATTATTGATAATTGCACTTGTATCATGATGTTTAATCTCTCCTCCTAGCATAGTAAGAAGTTTGAGTAGGGTACGAATATCTACAACATTTGGTAAGTTAGTTAAAGTAACATCTTTATCTGATAATATTGTAGCTGCTATAATAGGTAGTGCAGAATTTTTTGCACCAGATATCTTTACTGAGCCACTCAACTTTTGACAACCAACAATTTCTAAATAATCCATTTATATATCCTATATAATTTAATTAAAAATGATTTTATCTAAATCTTTATTATATGTATATATAGAATAATTAATTTAATATTATTTAGTATAGTTTAAAGCTTACTTAACTAAAAATAATGTATCATATTATATAATATATCTAGTTTAGGGGGGTAGTAAAATAGAATGTCAAATAGTTTAAAAAAATTAAAATTACTAAGTAGTAGATTAGAAAATAAATTAAAAGAAAAATCAAAAGACAGTAGTATTATTATAAAAAAATCTAAAAATATTAATACTATTAAAGAAGAAATTTTATCTAAAAATAAAAATGAGATAGATTGTGATAATATACGAAAAGAGAATATATCACGTGTTAATATTTTATATGAAAGATTAAGAATTTTTGAAAAATCTCCAGATTTTAATAAAATATTTATATATAAAGCAATGAACTTATCAGGAATAGGATTAAAAGATGAAGATTTTGGAGAAGTTCGTGATGGTAAATATATACAAATTATTGCTATTAAATACGAAGCTGATAAAGATGGAAAAAAACGAGCAAAAAATATATCTTTAGGATATTTTGGAAAAGGTGAGACTTTAAAAAATGAGATTAAAAATGAGATTGTAGAATTTGTTTTGCGTTGGCGTTATGAAAAAGCATTTCAAAATGTCGAACATTATAAAGATTTACTTGCAAGAATATAAATACAATAGTAAAAAATGAGGGATATCTATGAATTTATGGTTTAAATTTGATAAACGTATTTTTAAATATTTCTCATATACTTTAATGTTACAAGTAATTCCGATTTTTATTATATCTTCATTTTTAGTAAATGAGATAAATAGTTATCTTTTTCATAAACAGATGATTTATTATTTTATAGCATCTATAGTTTTTGTAATTTCTGCTTTTATTCCTTGGCGACGTATAGTTTGGTGGTTTGTACCTCTATTTTATGTTGGTAATCTATTGCTTCTCTTTGCAGTAGAATTTATAGGTAAATCTATACTTGGAGCAAAAAGATGGATAGAGATACCAGGATTAGGTATTACTCTTCAACCATCAGAGTTTATTAAAGTATCTGTTATTATGATGTTAGGGTATCTTATAGGTCGTACACCACCACCTAAAGATGGATATGGAATCTTTCAGTTTATAAAACTTTCTCTTGTTATAATAATTCCTTTTCTTCTTATAGCGAAAGAGCCAGATTTGGGTACAGCACTTGTTTTACTTATTACAGGTTATGGAGTACTCTTTGTTGTTGGTATAAATTGGAGAATATGGACTACAATAGTGTTAGTATTAGGATTAACAGCACCTTTATTGTATGGACAACTTAAACCATATCAAAAAAAACGTGTTTCAGATTTTATTGGTAAACCTAGTTATCATGTAAGACAAGCTCTTATAGCTATTGGTTCAGGTGGATTAGATGGTAAATCAAAAGAAAATTCTACGCAAACTCAACTTAAATTTTTACCAGTATCTTCTACAGATTTTATATTTGCTTACTTAGGAGAGAGATTGGGCTTTAAAGGAATGATATTAGTGATTAGCTTATATGTATTACTTATTTTTAATCTATTATATATATCAGCTAAATATTCTAATGATTATCTTATAAAAGCTTTCGCCTCAGGGTTAGCTTTTTTAATATTTGTTTATATGGGAGTAAATATATATATGGTTATAGGAATGGCTCCAGTTGTTGGTCTTCCACTGCCAATGTTTAGTCATGGAGGCACTTCTTTTATAATTTTTGCAGTAATTTTCGGAATTTTGCAAAATTTACTTGCTTTTAAAGATTATTCCCGCTATAATAGCGACTCGAAAGTAACAATGCGGACTAACAATCAGTATTGATTATTTGAGAAACTTTCTAATCAGGGTCGGTAGCTCAGTTGGTTAGAGCACTCGGCTCATAACCGAGTGGTCGGGAGTTCGAGTCTCCCCCGACCCACCACTTCTTAATATATTCCAAAATATTTAAATTTAAATTATTAATAGTCAGCATTTATAAGTTATAATTACTTAAAAAGAATAAATATGAATAAAGAAATATCATACTCACTGGATCGTATTAGTAAATATACAGGTTATTTAGCATCTGTATTTGTCGTTATCCTTTCACTTTTGGTTGTATATGATGCAACTATGCGTTACTTGTTTTCTGCTGGTTCTATCGCACTTCAAGAGATGGAATGGCATATTTTTGATATGATATTCTTATTGGGGCTTAGTTATGCTTTGAAGCATGATAAACATGTAAGGGTAGATATATTTTTTGAACGCTACTCTTCCAATACAAAAGCTATTATACAAATATTATCTATGCTTCTACTTCTTATTCCTTTTTCCTTACTTTTCTTAAATGATGCATTTAGTATGACTATGCAATCTTATCTACAACATGAAGTATCTGCTGATGCAGGAGGACTTACAAATCGTTGGATAATAAAAGGTATGATTGTAATCTCTTTCGTATTTCTTATAGTTCAAGCAATATCTGAAATATTAAAGGCGTATCATAAATTAGACAATAAAATACTACTTTTAAAAACTTTTATAGGTGTATTTACAATAGCTATAGTTATTTATATAGCATGGTTTAATCGTATGGCATTTTGGTTTGACCCTGTATTTCTTATGTTTGGGCTTGCTTTAGTCTTATTATTATCTGGATTTCAAGTAGCATTTGTATTTGCTGGTGTAGCTCTGTTTTTTGCTATCATTTCTGATGAAGTAGGATTGGGTGTATTAGAGATGCTTCCATATAGAACGTATGGTATTATGGGAAATGTTACTCTTATGGCTGTACCTCTTTTTATATTTATGGGGCTTATATTAGAAAAATCAAAGATGGCAGAGGGGTTATTACTTTCTATGGGGAAATTATTTGGTTCAGTACGTGGGGGGCTTGCTATATCTGTCGTTATTGTAGGAGCTATACTTGCTGCTAGTACTGGGATAGTTGGTGCATCTGTAGTAATGATGAGTTTGATTGCATTGCCACTTATGTTAAAGCATGGTTATTCTCCTGCTTTAGCAAGTGGAAGTATAGCAGCTTCTGGTACGTTAGGTCAACTTATTCCTCCGTCTATTGTCCTTATTATTCTTGGTGATCAGATGCATTTGAGTGTTGGTGATCTGTTTCGTGCTGCTGTAGTTCCTGGATTATTACTTATAGCTCTTTATATTATATATATTCTTATTATCTCTTACTTCAATAAAGATGTAGCCCCTGCTATCACTTCAGATGAACCATATAAAAATATAGTTAAAGAGGCGATAAAGGAGATTATTCCACCTTTATTACTTATAGCTGTAGTACTTGGTTCTATCTTCGCTGGTATTGCTTCTCCTTCTGAATCAGCTGCCGTTGGTGTAGTTGGTGCTGTAGTATTGGCTATGAGTAAAGGTACATTCTCTTACGAGATGATACGTTATGCAAGTATAGAGACAGTTAAACTTACATCAATGATATTTATGATACTCATAGGTGCTACAGCATTTTCATTGGTATTTAATGAACTCGGTGGTGGTGATATGGCACTTAAATTTTTCTCTGGAGATATGGGAGATAAATGGAGTTTTATACTCATAACAATGCTTGTAATATTTCTATTGGGCTTTTTTATAGACTTTATAGAGATAGCATTTGTTGTAGTACCTATCTTAGTACCTATAGTTGCAAGTTTTCACATAGATGCTATTTGGTTTGCTATACTTATAGCTATGAATTTACAAGCTTCATTTTTGACACCACCATTTGGTTTTGCTCTATTTTATCTTAAGGGTTCTGCTGGAGATAAAGTAACTACAGGAAGTATATATAAAGGTGTCATACCATTTATAGGATTACAATTATTAGCATTATTGATTATTGTTATATTTCCTGATTTGATTTATATCTTTGGTAAATAGAGTATTTTGTAGATAATATTATTTTTTGTAGTAAAATAAAGTGGAGCGGGCGAAGGGATTCGAACCCTCGACAGCCTGCTTGGAAGGCAGGAACTCTAGCCACTGAGCTACGCCCGCATATAAGTAAAAAGTGGTACCACAGGTCGGATTCGAACCGACACGCCCGAAGGCAGAAGATTTTGAGTCTACCAAGTCTACCAGTTCCATCACTGTGGCACAAACGTACTTAAAACGTGAGAAGAATTTTAATATTATAAAGCTTAAATGCAGTTGAATATATATAAAATTTATATTTAATATCTTTTATCTTAATTTGTTATAATATATATATTTAATATCAAACTAGCTAGGAATAGACTTGAAAACTACAATTATTATTATATCAATATTCTTTTTATATGGTTCATTTTCTACATTTTTTCATAATATGTCACTTTCTGGTAATATAGGGAAAATTATAGGAGAAACAAATCTTTATCTCTTTGGATATTTAGCGTATGTAAATATTTTAATACTATTTTATCCATTATATCAGCTATATTTCAATTCAAATATTCGCAAAGATATAGATTTTTATTTAGGTTGGATACTTTTTTTTATATCAGTAATTATTTTAGAGGCATTAGTTTTAGATGCAAAAAATGCAGGTTATTTAGGAACAGAGATAGTAGAATTTCTTAAACCATACATAGGTCTTGCAGGACTTTGGTTATTTTGGCTTATGATTATATCATTATCTCTAGTATTTATAATAGATGATGATTTCTCATTTGATGGTAAATTAGATATATCTAATTTATTTAATATACTATCTTCGATATCTAAAAAGATATTTACAAATCCTTTTTCTATAGAAGATTTTGATAATGATATTATGCCTCAATATATAGAAGAGAAAGAGCTTAAAAGTGAAATAAGACCAAAAAGAACTTATACTAGAAAAAAAGCAATCAAACCTAAGCTTGAATTATCAATGATTGATGATTCTTTTCCTGATAGATTTATATTAGAAGAAGAGTTTAAAAAGCCTGTAAAGAATAGAGAAGAAAGCAGAAAGATAAATGTTAATAATGTAAAGATAGTATCTGAACTTGAAGAGAACTCAAAACTTATGGATCAGATGGAAAAGGGTATTGTTGCAAAGCCTAAAAATTTTAAACTTCCTAAATTAGATTTTTTACAAAAAGCTCCTAAAGCAACTAGAAAAGTTAATGAAGCTGAAATAGATAGAAAGATAGGAGAGTTACTCTCAAAACTTGCACAATTTAAAGTAGATGGTGATGTTATTCGTACATATTCAGGTCCACTTGTTACAACTTTTGAGTTTAAACCCTCTCCTAATGTAAAAGTTTCTAAAATTTTAGGACTTCAAGATGATCTTGCTATGGCACTAAGTGCAGAGACTATACGTATCCAAGCACCAATCCCTGGACGTGATGTTGTAGGTATTGAGATACCAAATGAGAATATAGATACAATCTATCTTAGAGAGATATTGGAGAGTGATATATTTAAAAAATCAAGTTCTCCACTTACTGTTGCTTTAGGTAAAGATATTGTAGGAAAACCATTTGTAACTGATATTAAAAAATTACCACATCTGCTTATAGCAGGTACGACAGGTTCTGGTAAATCTGTAGGTATAAATGCTATGATACTTTCTCTTCTTTATAGAAATGACCCAGATCAACTAAAACTAATGCTTATAGACCCAAAGATGCTTGAATTTGCTGCTTATGAGGATGTTCCACATCTTATTACACCAGTTATTACTGAACCATCTAAAGCTATAGCAGCACTTGCAAATATGGTAGGAGAGATGGAACGACGCTACAAACTTATGGCTGAAGCACGTACTAAAAATATAGAAAATTATAATAAAAAAGTAGAAAAGACAGATGATGAACCTTTCCCTTTTATTGTTGTAATTATAGATGAATTGGCTGATCTTATGATGAATGGTGGTAAAGAGGTAGAGTTGAGTATAGCTAGACTTGCACAAAAATCTCGTGCTTGTGGTATTCACCTTATTGTTGCAACTCAACGTCCAAGTGTGGATGTTGTAACAGGTCTTATAAAAGCTAATCTACCTTCACGTTTAAGTTATAGAGTTGGTTCTCGTATAGATTCAAAAGTTATTTTAGATGCACTTGGTGCAGATAGCCTTCTTGGACGAGGTGATGGACTTTTTACTCCTCCTGGAACAACAGGTTTAGTACGTATTCATGCTCCTTGGAATACGGAAGAGGAGATAGAAGAGATAGTTGATTACCTTAAAGCACAACGAGTACCAGAGTATGATGAGAGTTATCTTATATCTGGTAGCTCTTCATCTTCAAATGGAGCTAAAGATAGTGAGATAGTACTTGATTCTCTTTATGAAGATGCTAAACAGATAGTATTGACAGACAATAAAACATCTATCTCATATTTGCAACGTAAACTACAAATAGGATATAATCGTTCAGCAAACATCATAGAACAACTTGAAGCTAAAGGTGTTCTATCTGCCCCCAATGCTAAAGGCAATAGGGAGATATTGTAACTATCCGATACACCAAAAATATCTCTTCTATTTCTACTGCTTGTAGCTCTCTTGTTAAACTATATTTTTGATATTATTAGATACAAAATATTATACAGGAGACCACTATGGCCTTATTAGAAGAATATAGAAAACATACAGCCGAGCGTGCAGAGTTAGGTGTACCACCACTTGCACTTACAGCAGAACAAGTTGTTCAGTTAGTGGAGTTATTGAAAGCAAATCCAATTACAGATGAAGATTATGTAATGGAACTTTTTACGCAACACGTACCAGCAGGTGTTGATGATGCAGCTTATGTAAAAGCAGCATTTTTAAATGATATTGTTCAAGGTAATGTATCTTGTAATTCTATTGATGCAAAAAAAGCAGTAGAGATTTTAGGGACAATGTTAGGTGGGTTTAATGTTTCTCCACTTGTAGAAGCACTTAAATTATCAGATACTGAGGTAGCTCAACTTGCAGCAGATGAACTTAAAAATACTCTTCTTGTATATGATTCTTTTAATGATGTTAAAGTACTTATGGACGAGGGCAATAGTTTTGCAAAAGAGGTTATTGAATCTTGGGCAGATGCTGAGTGGTTTAAAAACAAAGAGCCATTAGGTAACGAGATAAAACTTACAGTATATAAAGTACCAGGTGAGACAAATACTGATGATTTATCACCAGCTTCAGAAGCATTTACAAGAGCAGATATCCCACTTCATGGTAACTCTTTCTTGGTTAGTAGAATGGAAAAACCATTAGAGACTATGGCAAAGCTTAAAGAGAAAAATGGTCTTCCTTTAGCTTATGTTGGTGATGTTGTAGGAACAGGTTCAAGTAGAAAATCAGGTATTAACTCTGTACAATGGCATATGGGTAAAGATATTCCATTTATTCCTGGTAAGAGAACAGGTGGTGTTGTTATTGGTGATATTATCGCACCAATTTTCTTTAATACAGCAGAAGATAGTGGATGTCTTCCTCTTCAAGCTCCAGTTGCAAAACTTGAAACAGGTGATATTATTATCATTAAACCTTTTGATGGTGTTATAGAAAAAGATGGAGAAATAGTAAGTGAGTTCAATCTTGAGCCAAATACTCTTCCCGATGAAATGAGAGCAGGTGGACGTATCCCACTTATCATAGGTAAAGGTCTTACTGCCAAAGCTAGAGAAGCTTTAGGGCTTGGTGCTAGTGATGTATTTATGACTCCTTCTCAACCTGAAGATGATGGAAAAGGTTATACTCTTGCACAAAAAATGGTAGGTAAAGCTTGTGGTATTGAGGGTGTTAAACCAGGTGTTTACTGTGAGCCAGTAGCCACAACAGTTGGTTCTCAAGATACAACAGGTCCTATGACAAGAGATGAGATTAAAGAGTTAGCAGCGTTAAACTTTGGTGCTGATTTTGTACTTCAGTCTTTCTGTCATACTGCTGCATACCCTAAACCAGCAGATATTAACCTACAACATACTCTTCCTAAATTTTGGACAGAGAGAAAAGGGTTTATCTTGCGTCCAGGTGATGGAGTTATCCACTCATGGTTAAATAGAATGTGTCTTCCAGATACAGTAGGAACAGGTGGAGATAGTCATACTAGATTCCCTATTGGTATCTCATTTCCTGCTGGTTCTGGTCTTGTTGCCTTTGCTGCTGTTACAGGTATGATGCCACTTACTATGCCAGAGTCTGTTCTTGTTAGATTTAAAGGAGAAATGCAACCTGGTATTACACTTCGTGACCTTGTTAACTCTATCCCACATCAAGCTATTAAAGATGGTCTATTGACAGTTGAAAAAGCAGGTAAGAAAAATATCTTTGCAGGTCGTGTAGTTGAGATTGAAGGTTTAGAAGACCTTAAATGTGAACAAGCATTTGAACTCTCTGATGCAAGTGCAGAACGTTCAGCAGCTGCTTGTACTGTTAAGCTAAATAAAGAGCCTATTATTGAGTACTTAGAGTCAAATATTGTTCTCATAGAAGAACTTATAGCACAAGGTTATCAAGATAAAGCTACTCTTCAAAGACGTGCAGACAAGATGAGAGCATGGATAGAAAATCCTGAACTACTTGAAGCAGATAAAGATGCTCAATATACAGCTATTATTGAGATTGATCTTAATGAGATTAAAGAGCCTATCTTGGCTTGTCCAAATGATCCAGATGATGTTAAAACATTAACAGAGATTCACGAAGCTGGTCTTAGAACAGAGATAGACGAAGTATTTGTTGGTTCTTGTATGACAAATATTGGTCTATTTAGAGCATTGGGTGAAGTACTTAGAGGTGAAGGTAAAGTTCCATCTAAATTATGGGTATGTCCTCCAACAAAAATGGATGAAAAAACTCTACAAGAAGAGGGGTATTACTCAGTATTTGGAATGGCAGGAGCTAGAACAGAGATACCAGGTTGTTCACTATGTATGGGTAACCAAGCTTCTGTTGCTACAAATGCTTATGTATTCTCAACAAGTACAAGAAATTTTGACAATAGACTTGGAAAAGGAAGTCAAGTTTATCTTGGTTCTGCTGAACTTGCAGCAGTTGTTGCATTAAAAGGTAAGATACCAACAGTAGAAGAGTATATGGAGATTGTTCCAAATAAAATTAAGCCAGAGATGACTGATGAAGTTTATAAATATCTAAACTTTAATAAAGTTGATAAAAAAGATCTTGAAGCTATGATCAAATAGAAAAATTATAGTATCAACATTGGTTTGTGTCAAGTTGATAATAAAAATACGGTAGGAACTATCGAAATATAAGCTTGTGGAGTGTCATAAAGTTTCTAACACTTGTTAGAAATTATGGCATTATGAAACAAGAAGCCCAATTCTCTTTAGAGATTGGGTAGTTCACAACTTACTAATAGTAGTCTCCTAAGTAGTGTTGTTGTATAATCTAATTAATTATAATATTAACTAGGATTAAATATGGCATACGATAAAAGTATATTGGCATTTGAAGAGGCATATAAAGTCATACCAGGAGGTGTTGACTCTCCTGTACGTGCATTTTCAGGAGTAGAGGGTACACCTCCATTCATAGCACGTGGTGAAGGTGGATACCTCATAGATATTGATGACAATAGATATATAGACTTCGTACAGAGTTGGGGTCCACTTATATTTGGTCATTGTGATAAAGATATAGAGGCATCAGTTATAGAGGCTGTAAAAAGAGGTTTAAGTTTTGGAGCACCTACTACAGTAGAGACAGAGTTGGCACAAGAGATAGTAGATATGTTTGATAGCATAGATAAAGTACGTTTTGTCAGTTCAGGAACAGAGGCAGTAATGTCTGCTATTCGTTTAGCTCGTGGTGTTACTAACCGTGATAATATCATTAAATTTACAGGTTGCTACCATGGTCATTCAGACTCTCTTTTGGTACAAGCTGGTTCAGGACTTGCAACATTTGGAACACCATCTAGTCCAGGAGTACCTTCTGATTTAACTAAACATACACTTTTGGCTACCTATAATGATATATCTTCTGTAGAGAAATGTTTTGAAGATACAAAAGGTGATATAGCATGTATCGTTATAGAGCCAATAGCAGGAAATATGGGACTTGTTCCTGCAGATGAGAGTTTTTTAGAGGCTCTTAGAGATTTATGTGATAAGTATGGAACACTACTTATATTTGATGAAGTTATGTCAGGATTTAGAGCATCTTTAACAGGAGCGCAAGGTATCTCAAGTGTAAAACCAGATATGGTAACACTAGGTAAAGTTATAGGTGCAGGTATGCCAGTAGGTGCATTTGGTGCAAGTGCTAAGATAATGTCTTACCTATCACCAGAGGGTCCAGTATATCAAGCAGGTACACTTAGTGGTAATCCTGTAGCAATGTCAGCAGGACTTACAAGTCTTAAAAAACTAAAATCTAATCCATCTGTATATGTAGAGTTTGAAAAGAGAGCTAAAAAACTTGTAGATGGCTTTAAAAATGCTGCTGATAATGTAGGTATATCTATGGTTACAAATGTAAGAGGAAGTATGTTTGGTTTCTTCTTTTCAGATAGACCAGTTAAAAACTTTGAAGATGCTTGTAAAAATGATACAGATATGTTTGCTAAATTTCATAAGGGAATGTTAGATAGAGGTGTCTATTTGGCATGTTCATCTTATGAGACAGGATTTATATCTACACAAATAAGTGATGAGATGATAGATGATGCTATACAAGCAGCATATGAGACACTTAGTGAGATTAAAACTAAAAATTTATAGTTAAAGATTATTTGAAGGCTAAGAGATGAAACAAGAAGAACCAAAACTTAAAAAAATTATTAATGCTGCTGATGGGCTTAGCCTTGGTATATCTATGGTGGTAGCTGTGCTTATGGGTGTAGGTATAGGAGTTGGTTTACAAAAAGCTACTGGAAGTACTTGGACTTTATGGATAGGTGTATTTATCGGTGTAGGAGCTGCTATAAATAATGTTTATAAAGCTTATGCTAAACAGAAGGCATCATTAGATGAATTGGCAAATGATCCACGCTATAACTATAAAGCTAATCAAGAGTTACAAAAAAAATATGATAAAGAAGATGATGAATAAAGTTACAACTCAAATATTAAAAGCACTTGCAATAGTTGATATTGTATTGATTTTACTCTCTATAATATTTTTTGATATTAAGGTATTGTGGAATGTAGAAATAGGTTTCTTTACTGCCTCTTTGGTTATGTTAGCTTCTATGAAATCATATAAGCGTATGGTAGATACTAGAGTTGAAAATAACATAATTACTATTGATGATACTAGAGATACCATAGATAAACTTGAAGATGAACATGATTTATATTCTGAAGATATAGTCGAAGATGATAGTGTTGATATGGGTAGTGCCATTAAAGATGAAAAAGCACGTATGAAAGAAAATAGACGCTCTTTATCTGAAACTATACGAGATACCAAAGCAGCTTTATCTTTAAATCGTATAGGCTCATATATTGTACTTATATTTGGTTTTTTCTATCTTAACCGTCATAATTTACTTATGATACCTACATATATTTTAGCATTATCTATTCCTATGTTAGTAGTGGTATTTGTATTGTTATCTTGTAGAGAAAACAGTACAGTATTGTAAAATAGATATGTCTCAAGTAAAAAAAAGAGAAACATTCTATATATCTGGATATGACCCTAGAGGTGCTAGACACTATTATAATTTCTATAAAATACAATCTAAAGAGCAAAGTGATATTAACGGTATAGATATGGATATTTCTTCTCGTAAGAGAACTTCAAAATATATCCAAACTTGGCAAATAAATGCAAGTAGTGAAGATAAATATACACAAACAAACTATAATTTTTTAGAGTGGGACGATATTATTAGAGAAAATTGGAAGAAGAATTTTTTTAATTTTTTTATAGATATTATCTTTTATCTTAAAACATATATTTTATCTGGTCGTTTTATTAAATATAGTAAAATATCACCATATCAAATGATAGCACTTTTTTCTCCAATAATATATATTATTTTATCTATTGGTTTTAGTTGTTATATAAGTTACTATATAGATCTATTTTTAAATGGATTACTTGGGATAGTATCTGCATTATTCTTATTTGTATTGTCATTTTATGTATTATTGAAATTAGCTGATAAATTGGCACTCTTTTGGCTAATACGTATTTTTGTATTTTCTGGTCGCTATGTTTTTGAAGACAATGAAGAAATTGAAGATAGGTTAGAGTACTTCTCCTCTTATTTGGTAGAGAAGATTAAAAATGCTAAAAAAGATGGAATAGATGAAATTTTAATAGTCTCCCATAGTGTTGGTGCAATTTTAACTATGCCACTTTTAGAAAAAACATTAAAAAAGCTAGATAAAAATTTAGATTATAATCTATCAATATTAGTTTTAGGGGAGTGTATCCCTCTTATAACTTGTATAGATAAAGCTATTGAGTATAAATCTCAGATGAAATATGTAGCACAAAGTAAACATCTATTTTGGTTAGATTATACAACTATTATTGATGGTGCTTGTTTCCCTACTTTAAATTATTTTGAAGATATTGATATAAAGATAAAATATAGCAATAATTTTTATTTTTTATCTCCACGTTTTTATAAACTATTTTCAAAGCAAAAATATGCGAAACTACGCAAAAATAGATATTTGGCACATTTTATATATATGATGTCAACAGAGTATGCTTCTTCTTACGATTTTTTTAGATTAACAGCAGGACATCAATACCTTAGAAATACAATAAAATAGGATAAAGAAAATGAAAATATACCCATATTACCCAAAACCAGTAACAAATAAAATAACACAATATATGACATATTTCAGAAAAGGTCGTTCATGGCTAGATGGATTATATGCCCGTAGTTATACTATGAAAATGGGTAGAGTAAAGATGCCAAATCTTGATCTATATCTACCAAATGAACCAGATCTTATACATAGAGTACTAGTTAGTGAAGCTAAGTATTTTCCAAAAAGTAAGTTACTTCATGATGTACTTGAGCCATTGCTTGGAGATAGCATATTTACAACAAATGGTAACACTTGGAAGAAACAAAGAGAGCTACTTACTCCATCATTTGAGATGATTCGTATCTCTCAGGTTTTTGATTTGATGAATGATGCAGCAAAAGATATGTCAAAACGTCTTGAAAAACTAGCAGATGGTAAATATCATAATATTGATACAGAGATGACATTTGTTACTGCTGATATTATATTTAGAACTATCCTCTCTGAAAAGTTAGATGAGAAAAAGGGGCTTGAAGTCTTAGAGGCATTTGTAACATATCAAGAGGAGAGTGCAAAACTTGGTATGCAAAAGATATTTAAAGTTTCTAAACTAATGCAATTTTTTATGGGTGATGAAAAAAGACAAGAGTCAGGTGCTATTATTAGAAATTCTCTTTATGAAATTCTCAAGCCACGCTATGAAGATATGGAAAATAGTATAGAAGATACTCATATAGATATACTATCTTCACTTCTTAAAGTTATAGATGAAGATACTGGAAAACCTTTTTTGTTAAAAGATATTTTAGATCAGATTGCTATGCTATTTTTGGCAGGTCATGAAACAACTGCAAGTTCTTTGACTTGGACACTATATCTTTTAGCACTATATCCTGAACATCAAGAAAAAGCATATCAAGAAGTGAGAGATATATGTGGAGATGATGATTTAACTATTGAAAATACAAAAGAGCTTAAATTTGTTATGAATGTATTTAGTGAAGCTTTAAGACTCTATCCACCTGTTAGTTTTTATCCTCGTGAGACTTCAAGAGATATTGTTATGCGAGGTAAGAAGATTAAAAAAGGTTCAGCTATTGTTGTATCTCCTTGGTTAATGCAAAGAAATGAAAGATATTGGAATGATCCTCATATGTTTGACCCATATCGTTTTGATAATCCTGAAAAGATAGTTAAAAATACCTATTTCCCTTTTGGAATGGGACCACGTATATGTATAGGATCACGTTTTGCACTTCAAGAAGCACCTATTCTTTTGGCAACAATTTTACGAGACTATAAACTTGAGTTAGAACCAGATTTTACACCAGATATTGTTGGAAGATTAACAACACGTACAGTAAATGGTATGAATATTAAACTTATAAAAAGAGATAAATAAATTGATAACCAAATTTAGTCTAAAAGAGCGTTTAGTTGGGACACTTTTAATGTGTGCCATCGTTCCTATGGCTGTTGTTGGTTATTTTATGATTGTTTTTATTGGTTTTTTTGGCAGAGTAGATAGAGTAAGGCAAGGTGTAAGAGCTATGGATCATTTTGTAAATGCAACTATTTTCAATGGTTATGCTTGGGAGTCAGTCTCTTCTCATGCTTGGAGAAAAAGAGATAAAAGATGGGCGAAATTTATTATCTGGTTAACTGATAAATTTCAAAAAGATCACTGTAAGCGTTCAAATAAACGTGAACAAGATATTATAAATCTTATGTTAAAAAAACGTCTTCATCAACAGACTATAGGAAAGAAGAGTATTGAAAAATGAATAAAATATTTATACAATTTTTAGTTATTTGTTCTTTTATGCTTTATGCTAAAGAAAATATAAAAATTGTGGATAAACCTATAGAGTTTGGAGTCAAACGCATTGTTATGACTAAAGAGTATATAAAAACTCATTATGGTAAGAGAGTTAAAGATATAAAAATTGTTCCAAGGATTATAGTACTTCATTGGACAGCCGAATTAGATTTAAAGAAATCATTTAATCGCCTAAATCCAGAAAAATTACTTTCAGATAGAAAATATATAGCTAAAGCCTCAAATCTAAATGTCTCTGCACACTTTTTAGTAGCTCGTAATGGAACTATATATAGGCTTATGCCTGAAAATTGGATGGCTCGTCATGTTATAGGATTGAACTACTCAAGTATTGGTATAGAAAATGTTGGAGGTAAAGACAATAAGATAGAAGATTTGACCTATGCACAACTTAAGTCAAATATATATCTTATACGATATCTCAAGCATAAATATCCAACTATAAAGTATCTAATAGGTCATTATGAATATAGAGATATGCAAAGAACATCTCTTTGGTTGGAAAAAGATAAAAGTTATAGAACTATAAAGGCTGATCCTGGGATTAAGTTTATGAAAATGGTTAGAGAATCAGTAAAAGATTTACATCTTCAAAAAGCTCCAAAATAAGCTTTATTTTTTTATATTATTATGTTAATCAAAAAATAACAAATATTTAAAAATCCCAATAAAAGGCTCTAAAAGCGATTTTGAGCCACTTTTAAGTGATTTTACATCTTGAATGAGTTAAAATATTTAAACTTTGTTTAATAAAGGAATATAATTGTCAGATTTATTTGAAAATAGTGATAATACGCAAGAGATACTGATAGAAGATAGTATGCAGTCTAGCTACTTGGCATACTCTATGTCAGTTATTGTAGGGCGTGCATTACCTGATGCTCGTGATGGACTCAAACCAGTACATAGAAGGATACTCTATGCTATGGAAGATTTACATCTTTCTCATAGAACACCATATAAAAAATCAGCTCGTATTGTTGGGGATGTTATAGGTAAGTATCACCCACATGGTGATAATTCAGTTTATGATGCACTTGTACGTATGGCTCAAGACTTTTCTATGCAAGCTCCACTTGTAGATGGTCAAGGGAACTTTGGTTCAGTCGATGGTGATAATGCTGCTGCTATGAGATATACAGAAGCACGTATGACTAAAATAGCAGAAGAGTTATTATCTGACTTAGATAAAGATACTGTAGATTTTGTACCAAACTATGATGACTCTATGAGTGAACCTGATGTTCTACCTTCTCGTGTACCAAACTTATTGTTAAATGGTTCAAGTGGTATTGCTGTTGGTATGGCTACCAATATCCCTCCTCATAGACTAAATGAATTGATTGATGCATTGGTACTTCGTATAGATAATCCAAATTCCACAATAGAAGATATGATGGCTATAGTTAAAGGTCCTGATTTTCCAACAGGTGGTATTATATTTGGTAAAAAAGGTATCATAGAAGCTTATACTACAGGACGAGGGCGTATTAAAGTTCGTGCTAAAACACATATAGAAGAGAGAAAAAATAAAGAGATTATCATTATTGATGAACTTCCTTTTCAGGTAAACAAATCAAGACTTATTGAAAATATAGCACAACTTGTGCGTGATAAACAGATAGAGGGTATCTCTGAAATTCGTGATGAATCTGACCGTGATGGTATGAGAGTTGTTATTGAGCTTAAGCGTGATGCTATGAGTGAAATAGTATTGAATAACCTTTTTAAACAGACACAAATGCAAGTTACCTTTGGTATTATTATGCTTGCTATTAATAATAAAGAGCCAAAAGTATTTAATCTTTTAGAGCTTTTTGATATTTTCTTAAAACATAGAAAAACTGTTATTATTAGAAGAACTATTTTTGATCTTGAAAAAGCAAGAGCAAGAGCTCATATATTGGAAGGGCTTAAGATAGCCGTAGATAATATTGATGAGGTTATTAAGATAGTTCGTGCATCTTCAGATGATGCAGAAGCACGTGAAAACCTTATGTCCAGATTTAATTTATCTGAAATTCAAGCTAAAGCTATTTTGGAGATGAGACTTAGACGTTTAACAGGTCTTGAGATAGAGAAGATTGAGAATGAGTTGGCTGAATTACTTAAAGTTATTTCTGAACTTGAAGCTATCTTAAAAAGTGAAGATAAAATCAATGCTATTATTCGTGAAGAACTTGTAGAGATTGGTGATAAATTTGCAACTCCTAGACGTACAGAGATTATAGACGATTATGATGATATTGATATAGAAGATCTTATACCTAATGAGCCTATGGTTGTAACTATAACTCACCGTGGTTACATTAAACGTGTACCTGTTAAACTTTATGAAAAGCAACATCGTGGTGGTAAAGGTAAAACAGCAGTTACCACTTATGATGATGACTTCATAGAGAGTTTCTTTACATCAAATACACACGATACTCTTATGTTTGTAACAGATAGAGGGCAACTCTACTGGCTTAAGGTTTACAAGATACCAGAAGGTTCACGAACAGCTAAAGGTAAAGCAGTAGTAAATTTGATTAATCTTCAAAAAGATGAGAAGATTATGGCTATTATTCCTACAACTGATTTCAATGATGATAAAGGACTTGTATTCTTTACAAAAAATGGTATTGTTAAGAGAACAAATCTATCAGAGTACTCAAATATAAGAAGTAATGGTGTAAGAGCTATCAATCTTGATGAGGACGATGAGATAGTTTCAGCAAGTATTGTTAAGCCTGATACCAAATGGCTCTTTGTTGCAACCAAAAAAGGTCTATGTATTAGATTTAAGGTTGAAGATGCAAGAGAGATAGGACGTGTATCTCGTGGGGTAACAGCTATTAAGTTTAAGATAGATGGTGATTATGTTTGTGGTGCTATCACCATAGAAAATGAAGATAATGAACTTCTTATGCTTTCTGAAAAAGGTCTTGGTAAACGTACATCAGCTTCAGAGTACCGTGAGCAAAATCGTGCAGGAAAAGGTGTAATTTCTATGAAACTTACAGCTAAAACTGGTGATGTGGTAGGTGTGGTAGGAGTTGAAGAAGATAAAGACTTGATGTGTTTAACTTCAGTAGGTAAGATGATACGTGTAGATATGGAGCAAATCCGTAAAGCAGGACGTAATACATCAGGTGTTAAAGTAGTAACGGTAGAGAAAAAAGATGTAGTTGTCTCCATGGCTAAGTGTCAAAAAGAGGAGAAACTAGAAGATGAAAATGAAGAAGAAACATCACCTCTTAGTGATGGAATATTAGGATTAGAATAGTATGAAAAAATATAATGTAGCAGTAGTCGGTGCTTCTGGTGCCGTTGGTGAAGAGCTTTTTAGAGTTTTAGAAGAGGTTGAATTTCCTATAGCAAATTTACTTCCTTTAGCAAGTGCAAGATCTGTTGGAGAAGAAGTAGAATGCCAAGGAAAGGCATACAAAATTCAAGAGCTTACAGAAGATGTATTTGAAGGTAAAGGTATAGATATAGCATTCTTTTCAGCAGGTGGAAGTATCTCTGAAAAGTTTGCAAAGTATGCTGTCGAGTCTGGGGCTGTTGTTATAGATAACACTTCACACTTTAGAATGGTAGATAATATACCTTTGGTTGTACCAGAAGTTAACCCTGAAGATATAGCTAATTGGGAAGAGACAGGGATCATAGCCAATCCTAACTGCTCAACTATCCAGATGGTACAACTTCTTAAGCCTTTGCATGATTTATATGGCATTAAAAGAGTCGATGTTAGTACATACCAAGCAGTATCAGGTGCTGGTAAAACTGGTATGGAAGAGTTAGTAATGCAGATGCAGGCATTTTTTAACTTTACACTTGATGATGCTAAAGTTGAAGCATTTGCTCACCAAATAGCACTCAATGTCATTCCACATATTGATGTACCTGAAGATAATGGCTACACAAAAGAGGAGATGAAAATGGTAAATGAGACAAATAAGATAATGCACTCAGATTTTGCTGTAAGTGCTACTTGTGTTCGTGTTCCAGTACTTCGTTCTCACTCTGAGTCTATTACTATTACTTTTGAAGATGGTGTAGATGTAGATGTTGCTAAAGCTAGAGAGGTTCTTGAAAATTTTGAAAATGTTGTAGTTATTGATGATATGAGTAAAAATGAGTACCCTATGCCTATTATCTCAACAGATACAGATGAGACTTATGTTGGACGTATTAGAAAAGATTTATATTCAGACAATATTTTACACATTTGGGGTGTAGCTGATCAAGTTAGAGTAGGGGCTGCTACAAATTCTGTACGTATCGCTCAAAAGTGGATTAAATTAGAGGAAAATTAATGTTAGAGAGATTATTTGAAGGTGCTATTTGGAATAGTAGATTTATTGTTGTTTTAGCAGTTATATTTGGATTATTGGGTGCAATAATCCTTTTTATAGTGGCATCTATGGACATTTGGGATGTTGCTATAAATACTTATCAGGTTATCTTACACATTATTCCACATCCTGACCATTTTCATGAGAATGTAGTAGCAGGTATTATTGGGGCGATAGATTTGTATCTTATAGCAGTTGTTATGTTTATCTTCTCTTTTGGTCTATATGAACTATTTATATCAGATATTGACCAAGCAGAGGGACAAAATGGTTCAAAGCTTTTAGCAATTCATGATTTGGATCAGCTTAAAGATAAGATAGCAAAAGTTATTATTATGGTTTTGATTGTTAGCTTTTTCAAAAAGGTACTTCATACAGATTTTACAACACCTTTAGAGATGTTGTATTTTGCACTATCCATCACATTACTAGCGATAGGGCTTAGTTTTTTAAGTAAAGTAGGTAAACATTAATGAGTAAGATATTTGTAGATGCGTGTTTAGGTAAAGAGACACCATACACTCCAGTATGGATGATGAGACAAGCAGGACGTTATTTGCCAGAGTATATGGAAGTACGTGCAGAGGCAGGGAATTTTCTAAATCTTTGTCATGATCCTAAAAAAGCTTGTGAAGTATCACTTCAACCTGTAAATATTGTTGGTGTTGATGCAGCTATTATGTTTTCAGATATTCTTGTTATTCCAGATGAGATGGGTATGGATCTCTCTTTTGTAAAAGGTGAAGGTCCAAAATTTTCAGACCCTATTAAAACAGAAGAAGATTTAGATAGACTCATCGGTGGAGATGAAGCAGCTAGTAAACTCACTTATGTTTATGATACTATTAAGCTTATAAAAGAGAAACTAGCTGAAGATAAAGCTCTTATAGGTTTTACTGGTTCACCTTGGACTCTTGCTACATATATGATAGAGGGGCAAGGTACAAAGACATATAACATATGTAAAAAGATGATGTACTCAAATCCAGAACTTCTACATAAAATATTGGCTAAAGTGACAGAAGTTGTTAAGCTATATATGGAGAAACAGATAGAAGCAGGTATTGATGTTGTACAGATTTTTGATAGTTGGGCATCTGCTATTGAACCATCTAAATATGATGAGTTTTCATGGAAATATATGATAGAGATAGTAGACTATCTAAAATCAAAATACCCTGATACTCCGATTATTGTTTTCCCTAAAGGTATTCCTGCTTTTATTGAGCGTGGGCTTGTTTATGGTAATTTTGATGTATTTGGTGTAGATTGGGGAACTCCTATGACAATGGCAAAAGAGAAACTTGGAGACAGATATGTTCTTCAAGGCAACATGGAACCGTGTCGTCTCTACTCAAAAGAGGCTACTACAGAGTGTGTAGAGGCTATCCAAGATATTATGGGTGGTAAAAGACACATATTTAATCTAGGACATGGTATCTTACCAGATGTTCCTGTAGAAAATGCTAAACATTTTATCTCGGAATGTCATAGAGTTTCATCTATAAAATAACTTTTATGTCGGGAATATTATCCCGACATCTATATATTAAATCATTTTACTTACACACTATCACTTAAACCAATCTTAACATCATTTAAGCTATAATTCACCTCATTTATGGACACTATTTTATGTTCAAATATTTATTTAAGGTTGGAATATGCAAGATTTATTTACTTCATTTAAGGACAACTGTGGATTTGGGCTTTTAGCCTCTATCGACAATACTCCATCACATAGAAATTTGGAAGATGCTGTTACTTCACTCTCTCGTATGATGCACAGAGGAGCAGTTGCAGCAGATGGTAAGACAGGAGATGGAGCAGGTTTACTTCTATCTTTACCTAAATCATTCTTCTTCAAAGTTGCAAAAGAAGATGGTATTGAACTTCCTGAGACTTATGCCGTTGCTATGGTATTTTCTACAAATCCTACAGATTTTGAGATTATTAGTAAAGTTTGTGAAAATAATGGCTTAAATATTATCTATACTCGTTCTGTTCCTGTAGATACAAATGCATTAGGAGAGCAGGCACTTGCATCACTTCCAACCATAAAGCAAGTTTTTGTTACTCCAAGTAATGAAGATACTCTTAAACGTTTTGAGGCACTAGTCTATCTTTCTCGTAAAGAGATAGAGGCAAAACTTATAGATGATGAGAGTTTTTATATCCCATCATTTTCTACTTCTGTAGTATCATATAAAGGGCTTGTTATGCCTACGCATATAAAAGAGTTCTATAAAGATCTGGGAAATCCAGATTTTGAGATCTCTTTTTGTCTTTTTCATCAACGTTTTTCTACCAATACACTTCCTCAATGGAAATTAGCTCAACCATTTAGAATGATAGCTCATAATGGTGAGATTAACTCTGTAACAGCTAACCGTTTCAACGTAGCAGCTAAGATGGCAGCTGTAAAATCTAATGTATTTACAGATGAAGAGATGGATAGACTTAAAAATGTTATCCAAAATGGTATGTCTGACTCAGCAAGTTTAGATAACTTTATGGAGTTTTTACGTGTAAATGGTATTGACTTTTTCAAAGCAGCTCGTTCTTTAGTTCCAGCACCATGGCATAATGCACCACATATGGATTCTGATCTTAGAGCATTTTATGAGTATGCAAGTACATGTTTTGAGCCTTGGGACGGTCCAGCAGCTGTAAGTATGACAGATGGTCATTATATTGGTTGTGTTATAGATAGAAATGGACTTAGACCATCTAAATATATAAAAACAACAGACAATAGACTACTTATATCTTCTGAATATGGTGTACTTGAACTTCCTGAAGAGGAGATAGAAGAGCGTGGACGTTTACAATCTGGTGAGATGATGGGGATAGACCTTAAAAAAGGAATAGTTCTTAAAAGTTCTGATATAGATGACCATATAAAATCAATACATCCTTACAACAAATGGTTAAGTAAAAATATGTCTTATCTGCAAGAGTTTGTACCAGACACTAAGGTAGAGAGTTGTTCTACTGTTTATGGAGATATGAAAGCAAAACAGCGTTACTTCAACTACACAACAGAGGTGTTAAGAGAGGTTATACGCCCAATGATAGCTGAGGGTAAAGAGACAACTGGTGCTATGGGTGATGATACACCAATAGCAGCATTCTCAACAGAACAACGTAACTTTACAGACTTTTTTAAACAGAAGTTTGCACAGGTAACAAACCCTCCTATTGATCCTATTCGTGAAAAAACAGTAATGAGTCTAAATACAGGTTTTGGTGAGCAACAAAATATACTAGCAGATAGTCAAGATCATGCAAAACGTCTTAAAACAGTCTTGCCTGTTATGTCTGCACAGAAATTTAGTCTGCTTCAAGAGTTTGGTAATCCAGCAAATGATAAGTATGATCCAAGTTATAAAGTAAGAAAGTATGATACTACATACTCTTCAGATTTGAAAAATAGTCTTGATGTACTTATAGACAAAATCATTACTGATGTAAGAGATGATGGTATCCGAACTATTATTTTAGATGATAGAAATTTAGATGAAAACACAAAAGCTATGCCTATGCTTATGCTAGTTGGACGATTAAGTCAAGATCTTCTTGATGCCAATTTAAGACATTTAAGTAGTATTGTTGCTGTTACAGGTGAGGTATTTGACCCTCATTCAGCAGCTACTATGATAGGGTTTGGTGCAGCATCTATCTTCCCTTACTTACTATACTATACAGTTGAAGAGTTAGAAAAAGATAATGCAAATACTACAGAAGAGATGCAAGTAACACTTAAACGTTTTAGACGTGCTATGGGTGCAGGACTATTGAAAATTATGTCTAAGATGGGTATCTCTACCATATCTTCATATAGAAATTCAAGACTCTTTGATGTTATAGGACTTAGTGAAGAGATAGTAAGTGAGTGTTTTGCAGGAACTACAGGATTATTGACTGGACTAGGATATGAAGATGTAGATGTACGTTTAAACACAGCACATCAACGTGCCTTTACAACTGATTTTGAAGGTAAGAAAAATAGCCTATATAAAGGTGGTTTCTACAAATATAGACGTGGTGAAGAGTTTCATGACTTCTCTCGTCCTACAATCTCAGCTATTCAAAAAGCAGCCCTTACAGGCGATAAAGAAGATTATGAAGAGGTTAAAAAACTTGTAAATGGTCGCGATAAAAAATTCATTCGTGACTTCTATAAACTTAAAAGTAATAGAGAGCCTATTAGCATAGATGAAGTAGAACCATTAAGTGCTATATTTAAACGTTTTTCATCTGCTGCTATGTCTATGGGGTCTATCTCACAAGAGGCACATGAGACTTTAGCTGTAGCTATGAACCAAATAGGAGCTAAATCAAATTCAGGTGAAGGTGGTGAAGATCCTGCTCGTTATGGTACTAACAAAAACTCTAGCATTAAGCAAGTGGCATCTGGACGTTTTGGTGTAACACCAGAGTATTTACGTTCGGCTACTGAGATACAGATAAAAGTTGCTCAAGGGGCAAAACCAGGTGAGGGTGGACAACTTCCTGGAAGTAAAGTTTCACCACTTATTGCTAAACTTAGATTTACAAAACCAGGGGTAACACTTATCTCCCCACCACCACATCATGACATCTACTCTATTGAAGATTTGGCACAACTTATTTTTGATATGAAGCAGATCAATCCAAATGCAAGAGTAGCAGTAAAACTTGTCTCTACAGCTGGTGTTGGTACTATAGCAGCTGGTGTAGCAAAAGCGTATGCCGATAAGATTATCATATCTGGTGCAGATGGTGGTACAGGTGCAGCACCTATTGGGTCTATTAGATTTGCAGGTAATCCTTGGGAACTTGGACTTATTGAAGCACATAATGCACTCAAAGCAAATAATCTTAGAGGACAAGTAAGTTTAGAGACAGATGGTGGACTTAAAACAGGTTTAGACATTGTTAAAGCTGCTATTTTAGGTGCAGAAGAGTATGCATTTGGTACAGGGGCATTGGTACTTGTAGGGTGTATTATGCTTAGAGTATGTCACCTAAATACTTGTGGTGTTGGTGTTGCTACACAAGATCCACATCTACGTAAACGTTTTAGTGGTAATGTTGAAAAAGTTGTAAATTACTTTACTCACATAGCAACAGAGGTAAGAGAGATACTTGCAGAACTTGGTTATAAATCATTAGAAGATATTGTTGGTAAAAATGAGCTACTAGAAGTTATAGATGATGAGTTTGCTAAGAAATTTAACTTTAAAGAGCTACTCTATAAACTTGATGGTGTAAATACATGTCAAGTTCCATTTAATGAACCGTATGATCAAAATGAGTATGAGCAAGAGATAGTTAAAGAGCTTATGCCAACTATTAAAGACCCATCTAAACCTATAGTTTTACATAAAGATATATCTAACCTAAATAGATCTTTTGCAACACGTATCTCTGGTGAGATAGCATCACTTTATGGTAACGCTGGTCTTCCTGATGGTACAATTACTCTCAATATGAGAGGTACTGCTGGTCAATCACTAGGTGCATTTATGTCTAAAGGTATCAATATAAACATCAATGGTGCAGGGAATGACTATATTGGTAAAGGTATGAATGGTGGGCAAATTGTTATTACTGCCGATAAAGCTGGATATGAGTTCTCTTTAGGTGGTAATACTTGTCTATATGGTGCAACTGGTGGTACACTTTATGTTCATGGTCAAGTTGGTGAGCGTTTTGGGGTACGTAACTCTGGAGCAACTACTGTAGTAGAGGGAACTGGAGATCATCCTTGTGAATATATGACTGGTGGTGTTGCTGTAATCTTAGGTGAGACGGGCATAAACTTTGGTGCTGGTATGACTGGTGGTAAAGCATTTGTATATGATTTAGAAGGAAACTTCTATGAAAAAGTAAACCCTGAGCTTGTAGAGGCATTACGCATAGATACAGATGAGTGGGATACAGAGATGTTTGAGCTTAAAGCTCTTCTTAAAGATTATGCATCTAAAACAGGTTCAAAAAGAGCGACATATATCTTAGAAAACTTTAGAACAGAGATACGTAAGTTTTGGATGGTTGCTCCTCGTGGTATAAAACCAACTATTGCAATAGATAAAAAAGGAGAGTAGTTAAAGCTATGACTCCTTTCATCAAAGCCTCAATCAAAGCAAATGAAGAGATAAAAGAAGCTATTGAAAATAGTTTTGATAATTCTTGGTTTGAAAAAACTCAAATAGGTGCAGGTGGCGATGTAAGTTCTAAGCTTGATTTGATGGCTGAAGATATTTTTTTTAAATATTTAAGCTCATTTGGAGAGATAGAATCTGAAGAGTCAGGTATTATGGGTAGTGGTAAAGCTAAAATCATTATAGACCCTATAGATGGTTCTGCCAATGCTCTTTCATTATTTCCTTTTTATGGTACATCTGTGGCAAAAGTAAATGAAGATGGTATTTTAGATGAAGCTATTGTCTGTAATTTAGCCAATAATGATATATTTTTTATCTCTAACGGTAGTGCTACTAAGCAGGGTAAACTCTTTAATTCTAATTTTCATACTCCTCATACAGCTTTAAATCCCGAGATAGGACTTTTTGAAAAAGCTTATGCCAATCCAGAATTGGTAGCACTTTTAGATAAGCAAAAACTAAAATTTAGAGCCCCAGGGGCTATAGCACTCTCTTTAGCTTATGCTCATACGGTTAATTATGTCCTGTTTATGGGTGATTTTCGTATCTATGATTTTGCAGCAGGTTTGGCACTTTGTGAGGGACTTAAAGTAATTGTTGAAGATGATTATGTTATAGTATCAAAAGATAAAAATATAGCGTTAAAAATAGAAAATTTAATTAAAAGTATTAAGAGGTAGATAGATGTTTAGTGGTTTATTTAAAAAAGATGAGACAATAGAAGAGACTCCAAATCAGTGGATAAAGTGTCCTAAGTGTACTTCACTTATGTACTATAAAGAGGTAGAATCAAAACAGAATGTATGTCCAAAATGTAATCATCATTTTCGTATCTCTTCACAAAAACGTATAGAGAGTATTGTTGATGAAGGTTCATTTATTGAGATGGATGATAATCTAACACCTATTGACCCACTAAAATTTTCAGATAAAAAATCATATAAAAAACGTTTAGATGAAGCTAAAGCAAAAACAGGTAAAACATCTTCTGTAGTAAGTGGAAGTTGTACTATTGGTGGATTACCAGTTGAGATAGCAGTATTTGACTTCTCATTTATGGGTGGTAGTCTTGGAAGTGTAGAGGGTGAGAAGATTGTTCGTGGTATCACTAGAGCCATAGAAAAAGGGTGTGGATATGTTATAGTTTCTGCTTCAGGTGGAGCTAGAATGCAAGAGAGTACATATGCACTTCTTCAAATGTCAAAAACATCAGCTGCTTTAAAAAGATTGGATCAAAAAGGTTTACCTTTTATATCTATCTTGACTGATCCAACAATGGGTGGGGTAAGTGCCTCTTTTGCAATGCTTGGAGATATTATCATAGCTGAACCAGGAGCATTAATAGGTTTTGCTGGACAGAGAGTTATAAAGCAGACGGTTGGTGTTGATTTACCTGAAGGGTTTCAGCGTTCAGAATTTTTACTTGAGCATGGTCTTATAGATATGATAGTTAATCGTGGAAATATGCACGATACTTTAGCTGGTCTATTTAAAATATTTGATAAAAATAAAGAAGAACTTCCAGAGGCTGTATAGTCTCTTTTTAAAAAGAGATAGCCTACATATCTCTTTTTGTTAATCTTTCTATAGTACACTTCTATCCTAATATATAATATAAAAGGATAATTATGAAAAACTTACTACTGATTTCTGCACTATTAACTACATCTCTTTTTGCACAATTTAAAACAGTTAATGTTAATGAATTTACTAAACTAGAGGCTAAAGGCTACCCTGTTATAGATATTCGTACTCCAATGGAGTGGAAACAAACAGGTATCATAAAAGGTGCTCATAAGATGATGTTTTTTTCTCCTACTGGAAAACCAGACTTAGCAAATTGGTTTTTTGAGCTAGGACATTTAGTAAAAGATAAAAAAGAGCCTATACTTATCTACTGTGCTCATGCCACTCGTTCTAACTCGCTTGGAAAAGGACTTGAGAAGATGGGATTTGATAATGTTTATGAGCTTAAAGGTGGTATAGAAAACGGTTGGATAAAAGCTGGAAAGAAAACTGTTAAGTAATTTGCATAAATATGAACTTGCCAAATATAATTGAGATTATATCTACTAGATTAACTAAACAAAATGCAAAAGCTATTGTTGTTGGAGGTAGTGTACGTGATCATTTTTTAAATTTACCTATAAAAGATTACGATATAGAAGTATATGGTCTTGATAGATTAGAAGAGTTGGAGACTATTTTAACAGATTATGGTTCTGTAAATCTAGTAGGTAAAAGTTTTGGAGTATTAAAGTTTACTTATAATGGTGAAGAGTATGACTTCTCTTTTCCTCGTATAGAGTCAAAGATTGGTAGTGGGCATTGTGGATTTGATATAAAGGTAGATGGTTCTTTAAACTTTAAAGAAGCATCAAAACGTAGAGATTTTACAATCAATGCTATTGGCTACGATATAGAAACAAAAGAGTTTTTAGATCCATTTAATGGATTTGGAGATATAGAGTTAAAGATACTTAAACATATAGATGATGATACTTTTAGTGAAGATCCTCTACGAGTCTATAGAGCTATACAGTTTGTAGCACGTTTTAATTTTACATTAGATAGTAATACTTTTTTACTTTGTAAAAAGATGGTAGAAGAT
>JALUBF010000001.1 GCA_027045015.1 Sulfurovum sp. | reverse complement strand
ACTAAATGTGATCTTATACAATTATAAAGAAAAAAAGAAAAACTTTGCTAAAATCACACTATGAAAGTAGCACTAATCCAACAAAAATACCATAATTCCAAACAATTAACTATGGAAACTACTATAGATAAGATAGCTAAAGCATCAAATAGTGGTGCAGAGCTTATAGTCCTACAAGAGCTTCATCAAACGGAGTACTTTTGTCAATGTGAAGATACAAAGTTTTTTGAATATGCAAATAGTTTTAAAGGTGATATATTATTTTGGTCAAATATAGCAAAAAAATATAACATTGTGCTTGTTACATCATTATTTGAGAGACGTACAGCTGGTCTTTATCATAACACAGCAGTAGTTTTTGAAAAAGATGGTTCTATCGCAGGAAAGTACCGTAAAATGCATATACCTGATGACCCTGGATTTTATGAAAAATTCTACTTTACTCCAGGAGATTTAGGATTTGAACCCATAGAGACATCTGTAGGTAAACTTGGAGTTCTTATCTGTTGGGATCAGTGGTATCCAGAATCTGCCCGTATTATGACACTAAAGGGAGCTGAAATACTCATATACCCTACTGCTATTGGTTGGTTTGATGAGGACTCTAAAGAGGAGAAGCAAAGACAGCTTGATGCATGGATAACCATACAACGCTCACACGCCATAGCTAATGCCATTCCACTCATTAGCTGTAATCGTGTAGGAGTTGAATATGACCCTAGTGGAGTTTTACAAGGAACACGTTTTTGGGGTAATAGTTTTATCTGTGGAACTCAAGGAGAGATGCTCTCACAAGCAAATGAAGAGAGTGAAACTATACTTTATGCCAACATAGAACACAAAAGAACAAAAGAGGTAAGAGATATCTGGCCATTTTTAAGAGATAGACGCATAGATAAGTATGCTTGTCTTTTAAAAAGATATTGTGAAGATTAATACTCTTAGAGTATAATTTTTTAAAAAAGGATATAAAAAAATGGCAACACCTAGAGAGATAAGAGCTTTAGAGCTAACCCCTGTTGAAAAGGCAAAAGAGGTTCACTTCAAAAATCCACCTGTTTCATTTTATGAAGCTTTAGGTCAAGAAGAGGGTATGAAAGATCTTATGTATGATTTTTATGACAAAATATATGAGAGCAATATAGCTCACTTTTTCCCTCAAGATGAAGATGAATTTGATGAAGTTAAATTTAAAAATAGTAAATTTTTCATTCAGATTTGTGGTGGTCCTAAAGTATATAAAGATCAAACTAAAGATATGGAGTTAAACGAGTATATGGTTCGTCTTCATGATGACTTCTCCATAACTGAGAAATCACGCATAGAGTGGCTAGGAACTATGAGAGAAGCTTTAGTAGATAAAGCTCAACATGTAGATATAGAGCTTATAAAAGAGTTTTGGAACTATTTGGAACAGTTTTCAAAACTAACTGTAAATACATTTGAAGATGGAAGTACATACTACGCATCATACACACAAGCCAAAGAGGATTGATACCCTTTGGCAATTTTTAATCATAAGGAACATCTTCTATATTCATACTCATACCTTTAAAAGCACTCCATATAAAAGGTTTTTTACCTGATTTTAAATATTTAAGTAACTTCTCTCTATTGCTACCTGCATTTTTAATGCTAATGGTTCTATATTTGGTTGTAGTAGTATCTTTATATTTCGTAAACTTCTTCAAAACACTTCTTGAAGCTCTTCCAACATATTTTTTACCTAAAACTTTCATAGGATTTACCCATCTACCATTTTTCGCTAACCCAAAGTGCAAATGTGGTCCAGTACTTCTACCTGAACTTCCTACATATCCTATAATCTGTCCTTTTTTCACATGTTGTCCAACATGTACACGCATACGACTTTGATGAGCATACAAAGACTCATACCCACCTGCATGTCTTATCTTTACAACTCTACCATAACCTCTCATCCAACCTGCATAAGTTACTCTACCATTATTAACTGCCAAAAGAGGCGTACCTCTTCTTGCACCAAAATCTGTACCATGATGAGGACGATAAATGTGCAAAATAGGGTGCCATCTTCTATATGAAAATGGTGAAGTTATACGTATATGTCTTAGAGGCATACCAAATCGTATCCCTCCTCTTTTTATAGCTACTCTTTTTGTAAAAGTTATCTTTTTTCTACCTTTTACAGTATATGCCTGTGATGTCTTATCACTCACATATCCATATCCATCTTCGTCTATATATATAAACTGTTTTTTTCCCTTTGTTTCAAGCATCTCTATCTTTACATCAGGAATATCATATGGTAAACCCATACGTGTTTTCTGTTCATATATAAATGATAATTTATCACCCTTTTTTAACTTCTTAGTATTTACAGCTTTTAAAGCTTGAGATACTTTATTTGCCAGTTTACTGTTGTGTAGAGTATTTTTTACATCTATATATGGATTACTATCTATAGATACTGTTGCACCATACTCTTTATCATCATATATTATAGAAATGATATCAAAAGTATATTTACCTGTTGCTCTTACCTTGCCTAAAAAGATTTGTGTCTTTTCACCTATAGGGATCAAGACTTGTTCTAATTTACCACTACTATCTAGCAACTCATAAAATGTAACTCCTGCTCTAATCTCAGAGAGAAATTTTAAATCATCTGCTGATACAATATTAAATATATTTATATTTACACCATTATCTTTTAGATAGCTAGAAAAACTATCACCTCTTTTCCACTTTAACCTATTTATAGTTGATGCAAAAAGTATATTGATTGACAATATAAAAAATAGCATAAATTTTAAGTTCTTTTTCCCCATTAAAACACCATTATTTCATAAAATAACCATAATTATAACTCAAAAGTGGTTAATATCAATGCTTTATAGATTAGATAAATAAACTTTTACTATATTGTTTGTATAATCAAGTCAATATTATAAAAATAAAAGGATTGCTATGTATAAAATAGTTTTTTTAGCACTCATTTCACTTCCTCTTGTTGCTGGATTTTTCCCATCAACATTTAAAACATCTGTATCATTAGTAGATGGTAAAATCATAAAATTAAAAAAATCTTTACCATTAAATCATATGAGTGGTATGCTTATTCACTCATATTCAAAAGGTATTAGAGCTGCTACTACATACATTGTTCGTTCAAATGGAGTTGTAAAGATTGTAAAGAGTGATATTATCCATCATGATAAACTTCCTACCATAAAAACTGCTGTAAAAGTTGGAGATAGAGTAATAGCTGGTTATCTTTACAACAATGTACTACTTCTTGCACCAGATGCTAAAACATATACAAAAGTTACATCTAAATACCATAAAAACTGGATACACCCTGACTTATATGCTGTATATTTAGCTAGTGAAGGTGAAAATAAGCCAACTATTGAAAATCTATCTAGTTTTGCAAAGAAATACAAAGTTGGACTTATATGTATTGTTCGTAAAAATAATATGATTCTAATAGATCCTATCTCACAAAAACATATAGCAACAAAAAGTATATCAAATAGTTCTAATGCTCCTCAATTTCCATTCTACAATAGAATTAATCGTTTAAATAAAGGTAATTGGTTTAAAAATACTCTCTTTGGAGACAATAAAAACATAAATTATTATCAATTTATGGAGTCATTATAATGATAGATACAAAGCATCTGTCTTACTTTGAAAACCTTGTAGGCAAAAAGAATGTATATAGTGATAAAGCTCACCTTATAGCATACTCATATGATGCTACACGTACCCGTTTTGAACCAGAAGCTGTTATCTTTCCTAGAGATGAAGCTGATGTATCTGCCATTTTAAGTTACTGTAATGAACACCACATTATCATAACTCCACGAGGAGCTGGTTCAGGCTTTACTGGTGGAGCTTTACCTACCAATGGTGGTATTACCCTTGGTATGGAGAAGCATATGAACAAGATACTTGAGATAGATATGGAAAATATGGTAGCTGTTGTTCAACCAGGTGTTGTCAATATGGACTTGCAAAAAGCTGTTGAGGCAAAAGGGCTTATGTATCCACCAGACCCTGCTAGTGAAGAGTATTCAACTCTAGGTGGCAATGTAAGCGAAAATGCTGGTGGTATGAGAGCTGCAAAGTATGGAATAACCAAAGATTATGTGATGGCTCTTCGTGCTGTTCGTGCCAATGGTGACATAATACGTGCAGGTAAACGTACCATAAAAGATGTAGCAGGATACAATACTGCTGGTATATTTATAGCTTCAGAAGGTACATTAGGAGTTCTTACAGAGATCACACTAAAACTAATCCCTAAACCAAAATATGCCAAAGGGTATATGGGTATCTTCCCTTCAGTTGATGATGCTATGAATGCTGTTTTTAAATCTTTGGCATCAGGGGCAAATCCAGTTGCGATGGAGTTTATGGACTCTCTTGTAGTTGAAGCACTCAAAGTGAAACTTGGCATTGACCTTCCAGCTAACGCAGGAGCATTACTCATAGGTGATGTAGATGGTAATGTACCCCAAGAGGTAGCTTTCCAACTAGAGACACTTGAAGCCTCTTTTAAAGAAAACAATGCCCAAGAGTTCATAGTAGCAAAAGATGATAAACATAGAAATGAACTCTGGTATGCTAGACGTAATGCCTCACCTTCCATAACCATATTTGGCTCTAAAAAGCTAAATGAAGATATCTCTGTACCTCGTTCTATGTTACCTACAGCACTTAAAAAGATATATACTATTGGAGATAAATATAACTTTAAAGTACCATGTTTTGGACATGCAGGAGATGGTAATATTCACGTAAATGTAATGGTAGAAGGCAAGAGTAAAGAGGAGCTAGAAAAAGGTCATAAAGCTATAGAAGAGATATTTCAAATGGTAGTAGATATGGGTGGTACACTCTCTGGTGAGCATGGCATAGGTACATCAAAAGCACCATTTATGGACATCGCATTTAACGATATGGAACTAAATCTTTTTAAAGATATAAAAAAGGCATTTGATCCAAATAATATTTTAAATCCAGGGAAAATGGGATTGCCAAACTAACAAATGAAACATAAGATAAGAGTCAAAATTATATTAAAAGAGTACTATCTTTTTATTAGAGATTTTTTTAAAGATATTTTTGATGATAAATTGGGGCATTATGCCTCAAGTTTAAGTTGGAGTACCATCTTCTCTATTATTCCCCTACTTGTTATTATACTTTCTCTTTTTACATCAATGCCTATCTTCTCAGAGGTACATCAAAATATAGAAAAACTCATCTTCAACAGTCTTATGCCTACAGATTCCAAGATAGTTATGGAGTACATAAACAACTTTATAAAAAGTACTGCCCAGCTTGGTAAACTTGGGGCTATTTATGTTCTATTTGCTGTATTTATGTTCTTTAAAAACTACGATTTCATAGTAAATGATATCTTCAATACCTCTAGTCGTAATTTTTTTCATGCACTAAAGACATATACTCTACTACTATTTACTATACCACTGCTTTTGGGTAGCTCCTTTTATCTAAGTAACTTCGTACAAGGCTACTTAGATAAAAACTCAATAACCTCTATTATACATATATACTCATTTTTACCATATCTTATAGTATGGATTATGTTCTATATAGCCTACCAGATATCTGCCAATATACACATAGAGTTTCAAGCAGCACTTATTAGCTCTTTTATCTCTTCTCTTATATGGTACTTAAGTAAAAGTGGATTTATATTTTATGTCATACACAATAAAACCTATACCAGTATCTACGGAGGTATATCTACTCTACTATTTTTCTTTTTATGGATATATATCTCTTGGGCTATATTTATTCACGGATTAAAATTTTGTAATCTACTAAATAAAAATGATGATATAGAAGAGATATGATTATCAATGTAAAATATATAAAATCCATATAGTGTACCTAAGCCCATAGTTACATAAAATAACCTCTTTTCCCATATAGCACCTATAGATAATGCAACATATAATAGTGTAGCCCAAACAGGTAAAATGGCATCGTGACTCTCTTTTGGTAGATTAAAAAGCCATAGTAAAACATTATCCAATACTCCACCCATACCAAATATATGTAGGATTATTGCTAGTGGATAAAATGGTATAAAAAGTATTGACAACAGAGGTGACAGAAGCTGACAACTACTTGTCGCTCCAAATATAGTATGAACTATAGGTAACATAAATATAAATATACCAAATGGGATAATAAATATAGCTATAATCAACTTATGGCTATTTTCAAAGTAGCGTAATAGTAAAAATATGTAAAATACACCTGCTACAGAGAGCCAAAATCCTATAGATACAAGTAGATAAGGTAGAAGAGCTACCAATATTAGAATTACCATAAATAAAAATTGAAAACTCAACAACTCAAGCCCCATACACAATACAGCCCACCCCACAAACATCATAGCATAAGAGCGTAAAAGCGAAGCAGGGTAACCAACAAACCAAAGATATGCTCCCAATATAGCCATGGTCACAGCTCCTACATCTATAAGTGCAAACCTATATGGGAAAAACTTCTGATGAAATGGTTCATAGAGTAGAAGTAAAAAACCATATATTAAACTCCATAGTATTCCAAGATGAAAACCACTTAAAGCTACAAGATGACTCACCCCTAAAAGTGCTATCTTGTGCCTCAAACCTATATCTATAGATTTTGCAAAAAAGATGCCATTGTAAAAAGATGACAAAATAGCACTTTTATGTTGACTTGATATATAAGCTTCCAAAATATCTTTTTTACTATCTCCTATACTCCATTGTTGTTTAATTCTACTCTTTACATAAAAAGTACCTAGATAATCACTAAAAGATATACTACTATTAGGAAAGATTTGTAAACGAAGGTATTTGTGATTTAGATCCTCTTTTATATATGTTGTTGTATAAAATCTATAGCCATCATCACTCTTTAGTTTTAAGACTTGGTACTCTCTGCCATTTTTACTCTTTTTATAGGCAATAATAACATATGCTTTAGTGTAGTAAAATGGTTTAGCTATAAACTCTTTATACTCAAGATAAGTAAAAAATAGCCGTACAACAATAAACAAAGATATAAAAAAGATAAACAGTAAAAAACCTTTTTTATAATGAAAAAGTTTTGGTTTATCTAATGCTAAGCCCATAAATGTTTATATGGTTGGCATATCTATATTTATGTTAGCCTCTTGCATTGGTATATCTGAATCATCATACTCTATTTCAAATGCAGGAGAAGTACTCTTATCCACAAAGCGTGTATATCTATTTTGAAATAGAAGATCAACAGTACCAGTAGGTCCATTTCTTTGTTTACCTATAATAAGTTCTGCCTCTTCGTCATTTTTTCTATTGAGATCATCATAACTTGCTTGATACTCTCTAGCTTTATCTGCATTTCCTTCTGATTTTGCCTTCTCTATCTTCTCTTTTAGTTGTGACATCTTATAGACATTACCTCTATATACAAATAAGATAATATCAGCATCTTGTTCAATAGCTCCAGATTCACGTAGATCTGAAAGCATAGGACGTTTATTGTCTCTAGCTTCCAAGCCTCTGTTGAGCTGAGATAGTGCAACAATAGGTATCTGTAACTCTCTAGCAAGCTGTTTAAGTCCACGTGAGATTTCCGATACCTCTTGTTGTCTTCCCTCTTTTCCCTCTCCAGACATAAGCTGTAGATAGTCAATAATGGCTACTGTTATCTCAGGGTGTTGAGTTTTAAGTTTACGGAGTTTTGAGCGTACATGGTGAATAGTCGCATAACCACCATCATCTACAAAAAGTTTTTTTTGTGAAAGGTCATCTGTTGCTACACTAAGTTGAGACCACTGTTCATCTGTCAACTCACCTACCCTCAACTTCTGTAATGGTATGGAAGTCTTAGCCGATAAAAGTCTAAGCATTAACTGTTCAGCTGGCATCTCTAGTGAAAAAAATGCCACTCCCTCATTACGCTCTATCGCTTTTAATGCCATATTTAGAACTATAGCTGTTTTCCCCATTGCTGGACGTGCAGCTATGATTACCAAATCTCCTTTACCAAACCCTGAAGTTTTATCGTTAAGATTTTTAAAGCCTGTATCTGTTCCTATAAGTTTTGAGTTACCTAGAGCTTTGAGCCTATTTATCTCATCCATCATTGATAGAGTTATCTCTTTAGACTCCCTAAAGTCCTCATTGGTATTATTTTGTGTTATCTCATAGAGCTTTTTCTCTACAAGATTCATAATCTCTTCAGCTGGTAAGTCATCTTCTATGGTTACTTTTTTTATCTCTGTTGCCAAAGTTGCCAAGGCTCGTTTAGATGCTTTTGCCTTAATCTCTTTTAAATATGCAGATGTATTGGTGATAGGATTTGCCGATAAGATATCAAGCATTGCTACTTCATCAAACTTACCCATAGAGTTTAATTTAGCACGTAAAAACTCATCATCTATTGGTTTTTCTTCTCTACTAAGCTCCTCCATAGCACTAAAGATATGTTGATGAAAAGGAAGATAGAAATCATATGAAGATAACTTTGAAGCTATATCTTCATAGACTTCAGGGTCAAAGATAATAGCAGATAAAACAGCTCTTTCTATATTTAGGTTATACATATTTTCCATTAAAACACCTCTTTATTTGTGTAAGGTATTCTACCCTTACGATACCTTATATTACTGATTTTTTTTAGCAAAAGATTCTACTTCTGCTACAAATCTATCTACTAATTCACCCTCTGGTAGTTTTGCAACCACTTCACCCTTAACCATAACAAGTCCTGAACCTTTACCATAAGCTATGGCAACATCAGCGTGTTTAGCTTCACCAATAGCATTGACTACACAACCCATTACACTTACATCCATTGGTGTTTTTATATGTGCTGTACGTCGTTCTACCTCTGCTACAGCACTAACCAAATCTGCCTCTATGCGTCCACAAGTAGGGCAAGATATGATATTTAATCCATCTTTTACACGTCCAGAGTCTTTTAGTATCGCTTTAGCTACTTTTATCTCCTCTTCAAGCTCTCCAGTGATGGATACTCGCATAGTATCTCCTATACCATCAAGCAAGAGAGTTCCTAAACCTATAGAAGATTTGACAGTAGCGTGAAATATAGTACCTGCTTCAGTTACACCCAAATGAAACGGGTAGGCATTTTTAGGACGTAACATTCTGTAAGCATCTACTGTTCTCTCAACATCAGAAGCTTTTAGTGATACTTTTATATCTGTAAAGCCCAAATCTTCCAAAAATTTAATGTTATACTCTGCACTTGCAACCATACCTTCAGCAGTTACACCATACTTCTGTTCAAACTCTTTTTCAAGACTTCCTGCATTTACCCCTATGCGTATAGGTAAATTTCTATCTTGACAAGCTTTTACTATCTCTTTTATGCGTCCTTTTTCACCTATGTTCCCAGGATTAAAACGGATACAATCCACCCATTTAGCAGCTTCAAGTGCTAACTTGTAGTTAAAGTGTATATCTGCGATAAGAGGTAAAGATATCTGCTCCTTTATAGCCTTTAGTGCCAAAGCATCTTTCATCTCTGGAACTGCTACACGTACCATATCTGCCCCTGCAAAATGCAAACGATTTATCTGCTCGACTGTAGCTTCTACATTATGTGTATCTGTATATGTCATAGACTGTACCGATATAGGAGCATCTCCTCCTACTGCAACATTACCTACATAAATCTTTTTAGTTGGATATCGTTTTTTCAATGTTATAACCTTGATTTTAATTATCTTATTCTATCGTAAATTATTTAATAGAGTATAGTCTAGCTATTGTACTATTGCCATACCATTTAAAAGTTCAATTATGAAAATTCAACAGGATCCATATCTATCTCAATCTCTCTACAATCTACTGAGTGTAATGCCTTTAAAAGAGGAACTCTATTTTTAGATCTAAGTAAAATGTTAAATCTAAACTTATTTGCTACTCTCTCAATGGGTGCTTTTCCACTTCCTACTATCTCAATATCTTCAAACGCTTTTAGTTTTGTAACGGTATCTAATGTTATTTTACTAGCCTTACTCTCATCTTTATGAGCTATGAGTATGCGTGCTAAACTTACAAATGGTGGATACTCTGCCATCTCTAAAAATGCCAACTCATCTTTGATAAATAGTTCATAATCACTCAAATAAGTTTGAAAAAATTCAGCATCACCAGTTTGGACAATAACCTCTGCCTCTTTAGCTCTTCCACTTCTTCCTGCTATCTGAAAAAGTAGCGACATAGCCCTCTGTCTTGCTCTATAATCAGCAAGTCCAAGTATATAATCTAGTCCCATTATCACCGATAGAGTTATATTTGCATAATCATGCCCTTTTGAGAGCATCTGTGTACCTAAAAGTAGATGACTCTCTTTAGACTCAAAGCGTTTAAGTGCATCTTTAAGTCTCTTTTGTGTAGTTATGCTATCTTTGTCAAACTGTTCTACTTCTATGCCATCTATAGCCTCTTTTATCACCTCTATAGCTTCAACTGTACCCATACGGTCACTCTTTAATGGGTGATAACCACAATGACTACATCTATCTACTATAGCTTCAGTGTAGTTACAGTAGTGACACTTTAGACATCTAAAGTTTCTATGGAGTGCCATACCTACAGAGCAGTATGGACATAGATGAGTCTTACCACACTTTTCACAATATAAGTACTTGAAATTTCCACGAGTTGGTAAAAAAAGCAGAGATTGATTACCTGCTTTGTAGTGAGAGTATAAACTTTTAACTATAATCTGATTTATGCTATCTCCTGTTATAAATCTATAGCTCTTCTTTGTTTGGATAAAAGGCTTTTTTAATTTGACTACATCATATTTATAGTACGAACCCATAGATGGTGTAGCCGATGCCAATACCACTTTTACACCCATCTTTTTCCCCATAAGCACAGCTATATCACGTGCATGGTAGCGTGGTCGTGTCATAGCCTTATATGAGTCATCATGCTCCTCATCTACTACAATTAGCCCTAAATTTGGTAGAGGTACAAACAGAGCAGACCTAGCTCCTGCTACTATAGAAATAGTTCCATCTCCTATCCCTTCCAAGATAGACTCTTTTCTCTTCTTTGTTAGCTTAGAGTGCCACATTGCTACTTTCTTGCCAAAATATACTTTAAGACGCTTCTCCATTTGAGGGGTAAGAGAAATCTCTGGCATAAGAAAGATAGAAGTTTTTCCATCTTCTAACATATTGGCAAATAGGTTTATAAAAATCTCTGTTTTTCCTGAACCTGTCACACCAAATAG